>CAYSUZ010000133.1:0-5061 GCA_964434335.1 uncultured Planctomycetota bacterium
GATGTGGATTAAAATATCGATTGCCTTCTTTATACTGGCGCATATCTCTGGCTGGATTTTAATACAGTATATGCAGTACACCGACGTTATAACGGTGAAATTGGTAACGGCAGGTGTGTGTTTCGCAGGTTGTGTTGTGATGTCTTTATTTACCCGCATATATTTTAGCGGTGTCGTTTTTGAACAACTTTGGCCCTGGGTGAAATGGCGCAGGATGTCAAGAGACGCTCAAAAAAGTCTCTTCCAGCTCGGGTTGTTTGTGTTTTTGTTTTTCGCCGCCATGTTAGAAATGATGCTTGCCGCTATAGTGTTGTAATTGCATTGACCTGTCTTCACATCTTCGATTAATCTTCTTCCGAATTGTTTGCATCTATTTTACGGGTTTTTTGCCGGGCGCAGTTTGTTTTGCTTTGGGATCAAAGTCGAAGAACAGGCCGATCTGCGTCTTCTTCTTGAATACCTTTCCGTCGGCGGAACCGTTTGGCGAGATGTACTTGTCCTTGCCGCAAATATCCATCAGTATCCCAATGCTGCCTTCGTTGCGGGCCTGATTGAAAGTGCCGTGACCCTGAACGTCGCCGGTGCCGACATATCTGTCGTCGCCTTTGTGGTCAAACAAAACGCCGATTCCGCAGTCGTTGCCCGCACCTTGGCTCAGTATTTTCGCCTGGTAGAAGTCGTTACCCGCCTTGTCCTCAAGTATCCCGTAGGCCCAGTCGTGGCCGCAGCCCTGCGCAACGCCGTGATATGCGATGTACGAATCATCACCCGCGCAATCTATCAGCGCGCCCAGCGAAAGATGAATCCCTGCGCCCTGAGAATATCGCCCGCTGAAATAATGGTCGCTGCCTTTTTTGTCGCGCAGGATGCCCAGCGCGTACCAGTAACTTGATCCCTGGCAGAAGTAGTCCCCGACGTAGTGGTCGTGGCCTTCCGCATCGGCCAGCAGCCCGATTCCGCCGCTCGTGCCGAAGCGATCTTTGCTGGGGCGCGATCCGAAGCCAAAGCCCTGACCCATGCTAATGTAGCTGCGCTTTGGGGCGCGAAAGTCTGCATTTTTTGCGCCGAGGTAGTATGAGTCATTGCCGCCCGCTTCGACGACCGCGCCGAAACCCTTGCACAGACCCAATCCCTGTGCGAAATTGTCGGCATGGTATGAATCAATTCCGTCGCCCTCAGCCAATATCCCGATACCGAACCACGCCGCGCCTTGCGCGTGGCCTTTGGCGCGGTACGTGTCGTCGCCAGCGAGATCCGCCAGAATCCCCACACCGATTAGGCCATAGCCCTGTGCGCAATGATCAGCGCGATACGTGTCGTCGCCTTCGGTGTCGATCAAAATGCCGCAGCCCATTATTGCCGCGCCCTGTTGCAGGTTGCCCGTGCTTCGGTATATATCGTTGCCGCCGAAATCGGCGCAGAGCGCGAAAAACACCTGGCCGTATGTGGCGCCAGCATTGTTGAGGTATACATCATTGCCGCCGATGTCGATGATGATTGCCGCATCGGCATTGTAGACGTTGGGGCCTGAGCCTCCGACAATTATGTTGCCGTATTTTGTGTGTTTGAACAACAACACCTCGCCCGTTACGCCTGCTACTGTTCCCGCAGATTGGCCACGGAAAGATTCACCGAATTTTTGCAGCGCCTCAAATTGTTTAGCGGCACGAGCGAAATACGCACAGGCGGCGTAGAGTTTTTTGAAGTCGATTTTTGCGATAGCGCGTACCGCTGCTAGATTATCGAAGCCTCCTTGGTTTTCAGAGAAGTTCTTGCGTATTGCTTCTACGGCCTTCATCTCATCGTCGTTTAATTTTGCAAACGCCTCGCTTCGCACTCTAACTGCAATCTCCATAATCTTGATAAGCGCATTGATATCCTTGGCGCTTCCGGTTGTCATTGTTGGTGCGGGCATTGCCGATGCGCGCTCGTCGAGCCAACCGCTTGCCGCACTGATGAGCGCGGGAAAATCCCGATTGGTTTTGTGAAAAGTCGCCTCGATGCTGTCAGCGATCTGCTCCGAAACCGAAGCGGTCCGTTCGGGATTTTGCAGGAGATAGGTAATTTCTTTGAGACGGAAATAGTCTGGAGAATCTTTCACGACGAATTCCGGCCCCTGAATCATGTTTGATGCTGCGTAGAGCATGTTGGCCGTGGCGACGTAGTTTTTCATCAAGTTGTTTTTGGTTAGGAATTGCTCCAGCAGAGAGGGGTTGCTGTTTGGTTTCGAAAATTCCGGATGCTCTGCCGCCGTCATCTGGAAAACCGGTCGCATGCCCAAAACAATCGGCACTACGATTTCTTTGCCATTGCGTATTACGTAGATGGTTAATTTGTCGCCGGGTTTTTTGCCAACGATATGCTTGACGAACAAACTCTGTGGGGTGGATTTTTTCTCTTGGGGTATGAAGAGTATTCGCTTGCCATCTCGTTCTACTCCGAATATTAGATCGCCAGCCTGCAGCCCAGCTTTTTCCCCAGCGGAGTCTTTGTTGACGCTCATGAGTCTTATAGCGACGCAGTCTTTGGGCGTGCCCGCCTTGAATGCGTCCTTGGCTCCTATCGGTTCCATGGAGATGCCGATATATGGCCGGGGTTCAGGTTTTTGGGGTACGTTGCGCCTGACCGAGAGCATTTGTTCGTGGATGTCTTTTTTTGCGGCGGGAACTGTTTTCCTGCTGGATTCCGCCGGTGTGTTGGTTTCGCCGAGACATACGGAAATCATTATCAGGCAGATGAGTAGGGTACAGAAAGTCTTCACAGTATTATCCTCAAAAACGAACGCCAACAAAACACAAAATCAAACCGCTTTGTGTGCAAATACGCCTACTTATACGAGTATATTGTTCCAGCGGCTAGTTCAAAAATTTGGTTATCATTGCCCGTGCCTTGCCTCCGTCGATTTCGCTGCTGTGCCTCGACATGAGGGTCTTCATTACTTTGCCGAAATCGCCTTTGCCCGTGGCTCCGGTTTCTTCTATGATCGCCAGGACAGTCTGCTCGATTTTTTCGTCGCTCATCTGTTGGGGCAGGTAGGTTTCAATGATGGCGAGTTCGGCTTCTTCTTGAGCAGCCAGGTCTTCGCGGTTGCCATTGCGATACTGTTCAATGGAATCGCGCCGCATTTTTGCGCAGCGTTTAAGCACCGCCATCGTTTCGGCCTCGTTTAGATCCTCGTTTTTAATGCCGCGCTCTTTTTTCAAATCCGTCATCAGGCCACGAATCGTCAACAACTTTATTTTTTCGCCCGCCTTCAATGCCGTCTTAAGATCGGCGCTCAGTTTTTCCAGCATCTCTCACTCCGAAAAAAATCGCAGGAACTTTATCCGATGCGATTGCAGAATAATTTTTTGATAAAAAACAGGTTCCTGTATTCGCTGTTGCCGCTAGCGGCGTAGCATTTTTGACAGGAGTCCTTCTTTTACATCAATTGCGCCGTCGGGACAAGCCTCCTGACAGCAGAAACAGCGTATGCAGCGACCAAAGTCGATTTTGACACGCCCCTTTTTTATTGTCATCGCAATCGGCGGGCAGATATCAACACATTTTTTGCACAGACGACATTTCGTTCGGTCAATGCGCGGACGTGTTGTAAACAGCCGTCGCAGGATTTGTTTAGCAAAAGCCGGCAGCGGCAGAATCAGATCGCGTTTGCGGGCTGTCTTGAAATCAGCCACTCGTACATCGTCTATGCTTTCGCCGATTATTTCGATCTCGTCGAGTTCCGTTGCGCTCCATCCAATTTCGCGCGCGGCACGCGTAGTGTTCATCGCATCGGTTTCAAACCCCAGCACGTTTGTGATAACCACATCTAGGGCTACGGGGTCGGTCGATGCCGCCACGAGGTTTGTTTCTCGCGGAGTTCCCGAATTCGGGCCGTTGCCTTCCATGGCGACAACACCATCAAGGATGTTCAATGCCGGTTTGCAGGCCCGTGCTATGTGTGCCAGCATGCGTGCAAAATGTTCATAGTTCTTGCCTGCTTCAAGATGCCATTGTGCCTTGCGCCGCCCGACGACACAGCCGAACAGATTTTTTACCGCCATAGTCAGGAACATCTGGCCGTGCGTTTTTATCTTGGGCAGGTTAATCACAACGTCGCAGTCCAGCACTTCGCCCGCTATCTCGATTTCGTGTAGGGGGCCATCATTGCCGGTCTTCACTACACGAGACTCCTCAAAGGGCAGCAATGTCACCCCGACCTCGCGCATCATTTCTTCGTAGCCGTTGGCCTTGACCGCTTTTCTCAGGCTTCCAAAGGCGGGGCTGTCGCCGAGCAATACCTTGCCACCAGCCTCGGTGACTAGTCGCGCAACCGCTGCGATGAAGGTTGGATGTGTCGTGACGGCCTTTTGCGGCTTGGAGTTGTTTAGGATATTGGGTTTTAGCAGCACACGGTCGCCGGGCCTGACGAAAGCCGAAAAACCACCCAGCGGCTCGACGCAGGCACGTATTGCGGCTTCGAGACTATCAGGCACGTATCCGTTGCATTTTTGAATCGTTACTTTTGTTTTTGGCATTTGGCTGCATTTTGTTCGAGTGCGATGAGTTTCAATTTTGTGAGCGTACCATCGCCTGCGCTGAAACCACCCGGCCCGCTGGAAGCTACGACGCGATGGCAGGGCACTATAACAGGCAGCGGATTTCGTTTCAAGGTCGCGCCGACGGCTCGCGCTGCGAGGGGGCGGTTGCATCTGCGCGCGATATCGCCGTAGGTCATCGTCTTGCCGTACGGGATTTTTCGCGTGTTGTTTAGTACTTGTTGTTGAAATTTCGTGAGGCCTTCCAATGCCAGCGCGACGTTGTCAAACGCGACCGGCTCGCCGCTGAAATAACGTTTGAGTGCGTCTGCGGCGGTATTTATTGTTGTGTCAGCAGTCTTGGGGGCATAGCGGCGCGCGTCGGGAAATTCTGCTTTGAGTTGGCCGAGCACAGCGGCACGATTGGCTCGGCCGGGGATGATTACTCGGCAAAGGTTCTTGTCGCAGGCGGCGATTCCGCACCAGCCCCACTTTGTCTTGAACGCGTGTATCTTCATTTTGCGCCTTTTGATGTTTGGTT
>CAYSUZ010000134.1:0-5045 GCA_964434335.1 uncultured Planctomycetota bacterium
GGAGCGGGCCGTCTCCTATGTGCGCACCAGCTTTTTGAACGGGCTCAATCCAGAGCTATGGCGCTCATCGGAATTGAGCCAGCTCTGCTCATATAGATTGAGCCACTGAGTGAAAGCAGTGAGAGATTTTTTCTTTCCAAGTAGCCGGTGTGAATTTGATTTTCAGGTAGCCGGAAAGCTTTGACTTTTCAGGTAGCAAAAAGTCGCGGGGCGAGTTTGTGAGGGCTATGGCCTGGACGTGAGCATTTCGTTCCAATCGTGTTGATCGGGACGTCGTCGGATGATGGATGGATGTCGGCTGATCATGGTGTTGGCGATGGCATCTCCGGTTGCGTCTGCGTCATAACCGCAGTAGATAGGCTGGTCTTTTTGGATAAGCGGGCGAAGCCACGTTGGACTGGGTCTGGCTCCTGCGGTGGAGATGCAGCAGGTTGCGGGATGATACAGGAAGCAGCTGATGGCATCGATGGCTGATTCGCAGAGTACGATTCCTTCTATGTGTGTTTTTCGGATGAAGAAGCCTCCGGTGTTTTTGTTTGATCCGGTGGCCATTCCCCGCCATGGATGGGGACCGGTTCCTCGTAGTTCGGCACCAATGGGGATGTGATGTTTTCCCCGCATCAGAAAGACGGCATTGGCGGAGTGATCGGCATAGAGGTCGCCGCGTTGGATAAGTCGGTCGATGAGGTGAGCGGGGATGCGTCGGGCTGTGTTGAGGTATTGCTTGACGGTGTTTAGTTTTTCGGGGGCTGGGGACGGTAGCTTGAGGGGTGGCTTAAGGTTCGGGGCGATGGGGTTTGAAGCGGTGTGTTCGGGAAAGTGGCTGTGAAGCCAAGAGGTGGCGCTTTTGAAGTTCAGTCCGTAGAGATGGATGATCAGGTCGATGGCTCCGCCTCCTCCTTGGGCGCGATTCCAGTTCATGAATTTGATGTCGTCGATGGAGATCGCACCTTGAATGGTGTGCCACTTTTTTTTGTCGTGTGGGTCTTGTTGAGCTCCAGTGGCGAGTAGGATGGATTGAAGGGAGATATTCCGAAGTCGGGCCGTGCGTTCTCTGGAGGTGTCGATGTTCATGCGATGGAGTTGAGTTTGGGTCGGAGGCTGATGCAGCCTTTCATGTTGATGACGTGGCTGTTTTCGGTGAGTCGATCGATGAGCGCGGCGGTGAGATGGTCGTTTTTGAGGAAGGCACCCCATTCGCTAAATCCGAGGTTGGAGGTGATGAGGGTGGGTTTGTGTTTGTGTCGTTTTTGCATGAGGGTAAAGAAGAGACCGACTTCTGTCGGCTCGACTTCCACATATCCGATTTCGTCGATGAGCAGGCAGTCATAGTTTTGATATCGTTTGATCAACTTCTCTTCGGAGTGATCGGCAACGGATTGGTAGAGTTGGTGGATGAGGTCGGCGAAGAGGACATAGCGTCCGGTATAGCCTTGCCGGATGGCATGGGAAAGAAAGCTGGTGGCTAGGCCGGTTTTGCCGCACCCGGTGGGGCCGAGCCAGATGATGTTGTGTTTTGCGCTCATGGTTTCGAGTGAATCGTATAGGGCCATGATTTTGTTGCGGTTGAGTTTGGGTTGCCGGTTGAATGGGTAGGTTTCGATCTCGAAGGGTTCGGGGATGCGGGCCTTTTTGATGCGGTAGGTGCAGGAGTTTTCCTGTTTGATCCGGTATTCTTCGTTGATGATGTGGTTGAGCATGTTTGTGAATGAGATGCGCTTTTTTGCGGCCATTTGCAAATAGGTATCCCAGTGCTCCGACAGCCCCGGAAGACGGAGTGTTTTTAGTTTTTGCGTTCGTTGTTCTGGTGTCATCTGTGCTTCGTTATTCATGGTTGTTCTCCTGATCGTCATCGTAGTTTGAAAGGTCTGGAGGGTCGGTGAGTCGTCCTTGCTGATAGCTGTCGCGTTTCTTAAAATCCTCGTCTATTTCAACCGAGGGGAGCGTCCGTTCACCTTGCGTAACGTTTAGCGCGATGATGCGTTCGATGGTGTTGATGTCGGTGATTTGGTATTTGTGCGCTCGTTCGATGCTTGTAATGAACAGGGCTGGCGCTGTCTTTCGACTCAGTGTAAAAAGTTTTCGTAGGAAGTTGTGGCGTTTGATTCCCATGGGTTTTAGAACTGCGTCAAGATAGGTTTGGACCGATTCGTTGATGGCTCGCAGCCGTTTTTCTTCTTCCAGGGTGGGTTTGCGGCGATTCCCGGGCTGATGGCGTGGTTTGGGTTCTCCTTCGGGGCTGAAGAGTTGGTTTTTTGTGCCATCGGGCGGCAAAAGATATTCGGCCAGACATTCGCCGCTTTTGCAGAGTTTGAGGCGATCCATGTATTCGAGCACCTTGATGGAGTCGCGTTTGGTGCCGGGTACCCAGTAAAAGTTGGCGGCAAAGGCGACATAGCCATACTGATCGGTTCCGCGTTCGTGTACGCAGTACGGAGCGGGAAGATGAGTCGGCAGTTTGGTCAGGAAATTACTTTCATGCTCGAAGGCCTTGGCAGGAATCAGGCCGGTTTTACTTACGAGCCGATTTTCCATTCGTACGGTGGCCCATTCAAAGGCCTGGGCATTGAGGTCTTCCATGCTTTCAAAGGTGCGGCCGGGCAAGAAGTTTGTTTCGGTGGTCCAGAAAGATCGTTCTTCGCCGGCTTTGCGGTTGGCATGTTTGATGGCGTGACACTGAAATCTAAAGCCGTGTGCTTTTGAAAATGATTCCATCTCCGGGGCGATCACTGCCGTCGATCCCGCGCCGCGCAGACGCGCCAGGTTGGTGTTGTCGATGATGCACAGGGGGGCACTGTATCCCCAGAACATGAGCGCCTCATGCAGAAAACTCTTCATATTAAAACGGGTGAAATGGCGATATAGCTTCAAATAACGACGTTTAGAATAACGCAGGTAAAGGATGCTGGCCACGATCTTGGTTCTTTTGCCACCCACGTTGCAGGTATAGATGGTGGTATCGTGCTGCATCTCCGCGCCCGGTTCATCCGGCACCCGATCGCAACGGGCCTTCGACGGCTTGCTGATCCCCAATTCCCGCAGTATTCTGGTGAGGGTTGAATACGTCACTTCAATGCCCTCTTCTTCCGTGAGCTTCTCGTGAACGCGCTGGGCGAATCCGTCGCATGCTGCGTAGAGGCGCCTGAGCAGTTCCTCGTCAATAACCTGCCGGGTTCGCTCAACCTCCGGCATCACACCCCCTTGTTTGATGATTGTATCAACACTATTTCGGCTGACATTCAATCGACGGGCTATTTCACGACCTCCCATTCCTTCTTGGTGCAAAAGAAAAACGGCCTTACGCTTGTCCGCTTCGATCATAAAAATGCCTCATTATTTGCGTGAATGCGCTCGTGCGACTCAGGATCCCCGCACTCAGCAAGTTAGCCTCCGCATGAAACGGCCTGCTCTTTAAACGCGTATCGTTAATTTTCCCCATCACCCGCTGCATCGTTCGACCGAGGGCGTCCAAATCCTTTAGCAATCCCCGCTCAAAATCACTGCATCCATCCGGATCGGCCGGTATCTGTTGTATCTGTTCCAATGACACCGAAATATTTCCAGCTATAATCTGTTCTCGAAACGAATCTGGTCCGCGAAAGAACCCGTTGGCCAACAACTCGATCTCACGCACACTCAGCTTTTTACCGCTGAGAGCCTCCACAAATTCTTCAATATCCTGTTTGCTAACCGAGTTCATGCGCATAAACGGGCGTAGAAAGTGCATATAGGCGTAAACCGAAAAGCGGCCCCGCATCAGTTTTTTGCGTGTTGTTGGAGTCATGTCCCGAAGCAGTCCCAAACGCATACTCACCCAGGCTTTACTCCGCGAAACCAACTCGGCAATTTCCGCTACACTCAACCCCTCCTGGGAGCTGAGTTCCTCAATAAAAGCAGCTTGTTCCAATATCGTCAGACCCTCTGTTTTCGGAACCCGCAACAACCTCACCATCCCCGCCGCTTCATCGTCGCCAATAGACACATAAGGAACCTTCATAATACCCAGTTTGCGTGCACACCGAACCCGCATGAATCCATTGAGCAGCAGATGCTTCCCCTCCTTATTCACCCCCTCCAATGGCTCCTCAATCCCGCGCTCAGCTATCGAAGACAATAAATCAGCCTCCTGCGTCCGTTTTTTTAATCGCAACCCTTCGTAACGCAGGTCCAAACTCGAAATTTCTATCTCCTGATGCATTAAATCCTCCCTATGGCGGTCCTTTGTTCAGCTGATCAATATAATAATCCACCTTCCGTCTTCGGGTAAGGGGTAGCTGTCTCGAAATCCGCTTTAGCATCTCCAGGATCTCCTCAAGACAGATCCATCGGTCTTCAATGAGACTCGTGACCATGCGTACATAATTAACCATCGGATCTTTATGCACCTCCTCTTCGAGATCGACCTCCACCTCAGACGGCTGAACAGGATCTTCAGGGAGTCCAATCAAATAGCGTTTACGATTCAGTTGACGTTTGGTCGTCTTACCTGGAACCGTGCGGCGATACTGCGCACACCGCTTTGCAGCCGCCCGCTTGCGATGCGCCTCAACGCAACCAAAAGGACAGCCCAAATCATCGCGAGCCGTGTTGGACCAATCTGTAAGAAAGAAAATGCCACAATGCTTGCAGTGCTTTAGACAACGCCGCAAGTTCGGGGCGCGCCGCAGAACGGATCGAAGAACAACGTAATACGTTAAAACAAGCCCACGAACCGGATCGTCACGATACCAACCCGATCGGAAGTCAAAATGTTCTTCGATCCTTATTGTAAAAACGCCAAGGTCTCGCTTATAATACAGATTCTAGTGTGCATATCCCCGTTTTGCTTGATCGGCATCTTTTTGGCGAGCATCAGAACGGGGATTCTTTTAGTGAGCACCTTTCGCAGAGCCTAATCACGATTAAATAACCAACCATCCTGCATCGATAAACCGGTCAAAAATGGCTCAATTTTAACGAGCAGAGGTGGCTCAATTCCGGTTAGCGCTATAGCGCAAGCCCCTCAGGCGTTGTGTGGCGAAGATGGCCTTCACGGACCAAGCGGT
>CAYSUZ010000135.1:0-5021 GCA_964434335.1 uncultured Planctomycetota bacterium
AAAAAAGAACGGTTCGAGAAAATATGGAACGGGAAAAAATATCAACAACTTCGCAAATCATTCTTCACCGGCAAGCTGATGAAGTGCTGCCGTAACTGTTCTTTGCTGGGTTTGAACTCGTAAGAGGCTCGAAATGCAAGCGCCACGCGTTCACATAGTCGTGCTGAACTGGAACAACGCGACGGATACGATAGATTGTCTGCGCTCTCTGGAGCAGCACGCCTGCGACAACGCCGAAACAGTAGTGGTCGATAACGGCTCGACGGACGGCTCAGCCGCAGAGATTGCTTTGCGCTTCCCTGATGTGCGAATGCTGCTTTTGCCGGAAAATCTCGGCTTTTCGGGGGGCGTAAATGCGGGTCTGCAAGACGCGGCGGAGAAAAAAGCGAATTATGCTTTCCTGCTAAACAACGACGCCAAAGTAGAAGCGAATACAATCGCCAACCTGGTAGAATGCGCGGAGGACAATGGAAAAGCCGGTATCCTCGGCGCGAAAGTCATGATGGCTGACGCTCCAAACACAGTGGAATCCAAAGGCGTCTCGATTAACCTGTTTACCGGCAGGATTCGGCAGATCGGTTTCGGCAAACCCGATTCGGAAATGGCCAAAGAACCTGTCGAACGACAGGCGGTGCACGGCGCGGCGATGTTGATCCGGATGAAGATGTTTGGCGATATCGGGCCGTTGGCGGAAGAGTATTTCTGTTATTTCGAAGAAATCGACTACTGCCTCCGGGCTGCGAAGGCAGGCTGGCAAGTATTGTACTGCCCCACCGCGCGAGTGGCGCACAAGGGCGCGGCATCGTTTGGCGGCGGCTTGAGCGCGAAGCGATTGTATTACGCAGCGCGCAATCATCCGTTATTAATCTCAAAATACAGCGACAGGTATTTTTTGCCGATAAGATTATTGTGGGTTCGTTTGCTGACACGATTGCAACTGCTCAGAATGCCCGCAAAGAAACGCAAGCGTCTAAAACACTGGATAAAAAAAGCCTGGAGCGATTTCAACGATGGAAAATTCGGAAGAGCAGACTACGACTTCGATGAGTGACCAACCTACAAATCACGGCACAGATCCAGAAAACCGCGAAGGTGAGGATCGCCGAAAAAATCCAACACCGATGGTCAGCAAATATTTGTTTAAGGGCCGGCGGCGCTGGAATCGCAGATTAAGCGACCCCAAAGAACGATACTACGTAGACCGATTCGGCAAAAAGGCATGGGTAGCGGTAATAACGATTCTGGTGCTTTGCGGGCTGGACGCGGGATTCACGATGTATCACATCGACAAAGGCTACACTGAGGCCAACCCCCTGCTCGATATGCTCATGGGCATTCCGGGCGATCTATGCTGGATAATAATAAAATATTTTATCACAGCACTGGGCCTGCTTATTCTGCTCGTCCACAAAAACTTCACGCTGGCGCGCATCGCCACGATAGTGATAGTTATTATGTACTGCTTACTGATCTTCTGGCATCTTTCGCCGTTTTTATTTCCATCCTCGTTTGATTAATATCTCGACGGGTCAGAAATAATACCAGATGCCTTACGGATAAATCCTATGCAACATGCGCGGGAACGGAATCGTCTCACGCAGATGTTCGATGCCACAAAGCCAGGTAACCGTCCTCTCCACACCCAATCCGAAACCGCCATGCGGAACTGTACCGAAACGGCGCAAATCGAGATACCACTGAAAAGATTCCATCGGTAGCTCGTGTTCTTTGATGCGTTCAAGAATAAGATCGAGGCTGTCTTCGCGCTGTGAGCCTCCGATAATCTCGCCGTAGCCCTCAGGCGCAATCATATCGACACCCAACGCCAGCGAGGGATTGTCCGCATCGCGCTTCATGTAAAACGCCTTGATCGCCGATGGCCAGCGGTGGATCATTATGGGTTTGTCGCTGGATTCGCCCAGCGCGGTTTCCTGCGGCGCACCGAAGTCATCTCCGTCCTTCATCTCGACACCGACCGACTTGATTTTCTCACACGCTTCCTGATAGGTCATGCGCGGGAACGGACGTTTGATTGCTTCGAGTTTCGAGATGTCCCGGCCGAGTGTCTCCAATTCGGTACGACGAGTTTTGAGCACATAGCCAACAACATATTCTACGAACTCTTCGGCTACGTCCATAACATCGTCGAGAGTTGCGTATGCGATTTCAGGCTCGACCATCCAGAATTCGGTAAGATGGCGGCGCGTCTTACTCTTTTCGGCGCGGAATGTCGGGCCGAAGCAATAGATTTTGCCGTGCGCCATCGCAGCGGCTTCGCCGTACAGCTGGCCGCTTTGCGTCAGGTAGGCTTTTTCGTCAAAATACGCAACCTCGAACAATGTGCTCGTACCCTCGCATGCGGCGGGCGTAAAGATGGGCGTATCGACGAGTGTAAAATCGCGATCGTCAAAAAAGTCGCGAATCGCTTTTATCACGGCGTGTCGCACACGGATGATAGCGTGCTGACGTTTGGAGCGCAGCCAGAGATGTCGATGGTTGAGCAGGAAATCGGGGCCGTGCTCTTTTTTGGTAATAGGATATTCTTCGGCCATCGCCACGAGTTCGAGTCCCGTCAGGTGCAGCTCGACACCGCCGGAAGCGCGATCGTCCTGCTGAACCGTGCCGGTAACGATGATGGATGATTCCTGCGTAATCTTGCCCGCCAACGCAAAAGTCTCCTCATCGACATCGCCGGTGGACATAACGCCCTGGACAATACCGCTGCCATCGCGAATTTCGAGGAAGTGAATTTTGCCCTTTGATCGCTTGTTGTATAGCCAGCCCTTGAGCTGAACTTCTGTCCCGACATGTTGTTTTAGTTTTGTTATAATCGTGTTAATCGGTGCCATGCTTGATCGTGCTCCCGTGGTAAAATTATCCGCAAAAAAATACGCGGTCAGGATCCGCGTAATTGCTGTCTATGGTAATATTATTTTATCATATCTTATCCCAATTCACAACCATGCCTGCTATGCTTGGTTCCCTAGGTAAAATAGAGAAATCTAAATCAGCGGTTGTCCGCAAGCGGAACAAAAACGGGAACCTTCTTGATTTTCAAAATTACATGAGGGACAATAAGTGGATTCGGGATGAGACGCTAAATAATCCTTTACGTCAACATAGGAACACAGATCGGCTGCTTCTTCAATATGTTTTCTATAAATCTGGCTGGAGTTATTCAAATCAGCGACTGTACGCGCAACTTTTACCAACTTATCATGACCGCGCGTTGATATTGTATAAAGATTATCGGCAATCTTGCGCATCGCAGAATAAGCAGAAGGATGAAGATCACAATATGACGCCACTTTCCCACCGGGAATGCGACTGTTTATAAAAATATCTGTGCCTTGGAACCTACGACCCTGAATTCCTCTTGCCCGCTCAACTCTGTCGCGAATATCTTTTGATGACTCTCCGGTATTTTCTCCAAACCTCTCCTCTGGCGTTAATGCATTAACACGAATAGTTAAATCAATACGATCCTGAATAGGGCCGCTAATCCTATTGTGATATTCATCTATATCGGATTTCCTACAACTACAACGCGACGACAACTCTCCATTGCACGCTTTACATCTTCCGATATTTTCATAATATCTCTTTTTGCAACTATCGCAAATATACTCCCCGTTGTATCCACATTTACATGGATTCATAGCGGCAACCAATATGAATTCACAAGGATATACAGCCGTGCCCTCTTTACGAGCAATATGGACTTCTCCGTCTTCTATAGGTTGTCGCAGGGTTTCCAACAAAGAGCGTCCGAACTCAGGCAATTCGTCCATAAACAACACACCACGATGTGCCAGTGTTATCTCCCCAGGCGCCGCAAAACCAGATCCACCGCCGATAATGGCCTGACGCGAACTTGTGTGATGAATTTGCCTACATGGCCTATAACGAACAATTTCGGACCCCGATCCTAATTCCCCTTTGATGCTGTATATTTCCGTAAGTTCGACTATTTCATCAGGAGAAAGCTTCGGTAGGATCGTAGGCAGCGCCTTTGCAAGCATACTTTTGCCTTCTCCTGGCGGCCCAACCAAAAGCACATTATGTCCTCCAGCAGCCGCAACCTCCAACGCCCTCTTCGCCTGCTCCTGTCCTTTAACATCCCTAAAATCTTTTCCTCTTTCAAACGCAGGTCTTAATTCGTGATTTTTCACACGAGCAAGTCGGCTAGTGACACCGGACACTATATCTATCGCATCGGTTAATTTCGATACTACATGCGGATAATAATTTTTCCTGTTCTCTTTAAGCTGCCTAAGCAAGGCAAGTTCATACCGGTTTCCCTCGGCAGCAATTACCACAGCCCCATCAGGAACCATTCTTGCCATACTCAAACATCCTCTACGCGACCTTATATTACCGTCTAGCCCCACCTCACCATAAGCATATATGTTCTCATACTTTGTTGTTACTTGATTACTTTTCAGCAATATGGCCAAGGCTATCGGCAAGTCTAAAGAAGTTCCCTCCTTTGGAATGTCTGCTGGAGCCAAATTAATCGTAACGCCCCTGTCCGGCCAATGATATCCACTATATTCAATTGCATGTCTTAATCTTGATTTGCTTTCTTTTACAGCAGCACGGCCAAGGCCAACGATAGAAAAACCATCTCGTTCGCTCAACCCTACTTCTATATCCACAATAATCGCTTTAAGCCCTTGTAAGACGGCACCACATATCATGAACCACCCTCCTGCACAGTCAAACCAAAAACCAAACCCTCGCTCATCCAGAGTATCGTATTTAATTCTACTCGGTTATATAACACACGCAAGAAAAATAAACCATATGAACATGTGATAGGCAAAAACATAATTTGCTTGAATTTAACGACGCGGGCTGGTAATTTTCCATTCGTTGACAAATTCACTATCTATTTTTTGGCAGCCGTGAATCATAATCAGAAATTAAAACTAACCACCCGACACCATCGACGGGACAATACCATCGTCGAAGTCTGCGGAGTCCGTTTTGGAGGCAGCGAGGTTGTAGTCCTCGCGGGG
>CAYSUZ010000136.1:0-5007 GCA_964434335.1 uncultured Planctomycetota bacterium
GTTTGTGCTGCAACATGCAGGCAGTGCTGGGAAAGCGATAGTCAGGCGTAACCGTACCCACGACGATCAAATCTACGTCTTCGGGCTTGAGGCCAGCCATGTCGAGCGCTCTTTTCGAGGCCTCCATCGCGAGATCGCTGGTAACGGTTCCCGGTTCGACTATGCGTCTTTGGCGAATGCCGGTACGGGTGTATATCCACTCGTCGGTGGTGTCTACAATCTTTTCGAAATATGCATTATCCAGTATCTTATCGGGCACATACGAGCCTGTCCCGACGATGCCGATTTTGTTGTCTTGCGGCATGGAACGTTTCCCCTGTAATTGTTGTTACGATCAAGTAAGTCGTGCAAGCAGGTATTCGTTAAGCCCGCTTTTGGCCAATTGGTCAGCGCGAATAATGGAATTCGCTATGGCTACGGCGTCCGACTTGCCATGCGCCAATATGACCACTCCGTCCAGTCCCAACAGCGGCGCGCCGCCGTAATCCTTCCAGTCGGTGCGTTTCTTGAAGTTGCTCAGAGCTACGGCCTGTTTTTCGGCGTCTCCGGCAAACAATTTCTTTATCTCGTCGATTACCGTGTGGATAAAATTGGTCGAAAACCCTTCGATGGCCTTGAGCAAAATATTGCCCAGAAAACCCTCGCAAACCGCCACGTCGCAGCCGCCGAGGAATATCTCGTTGCCTTCGACGTAACCAACGTAGTTCAGGTCCGAGTCTTTGAAGAGTTTGTTGGCTTCGACGATCATGTCGATGCCTTTGCTGTCTTCGGTGCCGATGTTGACCAAGCCAACACGGGGATTTTCAAGACCAAGGACTTTTTCGCTGTAAGCCGAGGCCATGATCCCGTATTGATAAAGATGCTGGGCTTTGCAGGCGATATTGGCGCCGAGATCGATGATGGTGCAGCTGCCACCGCGCGCGGGCAGAGGAACTGCCACGCCGGGGCGCTTAGCGCCTTTAATCATGCCGATGACATAGGAAGAAACCCCTACCAATGCGGCAGTGTTGCCCGCACTGACTGCGGCATCGACTTCCTTGTCAGCCAACAGCTTTACGCTGCGGGCGATGGAGTTGTCCTTCTTCTGGCGCAAGGCGATAGAGGGCTTGTCGTCCATCGTAACAACGTCTTGAGCGTGTACGATAGTCAAACGCGGAGCGAAGTCCTCGCCGGACTTGCCCGATATGCGTTGAATCGACTCGCTCAGAACATCGCTGCGTCCGACGAGGGATATCTCGATATCGTCGGTTTGTTCAAGGACCGCAAGGCAACCTTTGACCACCGCGTCAGGAGCGTTGTCGCCTCCCATTCCGTCCACGGCTACTCGCATTATGCACCTTCTTTATTGATGATGGATACTCCGCGGTAGAAACCGCAGTTTTCGCACACTGTGTGCGGAACTTTACGCTGACCACAACGCGAACAAGTCGCAAGGGCCGGAGCATTGAGTGCGTCGTGCGCACGACGCTTGTTTTTACGCGCTTTGGAGTGTCTTCTTTTCGGTACGGCCACTGGGTTAATCCTTATGAAAAAATTATGCGCCCGAAATCGGCACGCATTTTCCCTCTCAAAAAACGCGGGATTTTAATGCGGCATCCCGTGCTTGTCAAGCACTAATTGCCATCAAGCAAGGCATGTCCATTTGATCGCGAAAAGCAACCGGCCTTCAGGACGGTCGCCGGTGCGAATCCGGCCAGCGGATTCACATTTTTTCTATATATTCCACCAGGCTCCGGGCAATATCAGCAGCAGGCACGCGGCGGATTTTCTTGCCCCCGCGAAACAGCCAGCCACAGTCATTAGCACAGGCCACGCCGATGTCGGCCTGGGCAGCTTCGCCAGGCCCATTGACTACACAGCCCATTACCGCAATCGTGATGTCGCGGTCGATATGCGCGGTGGCCTTTTTGACCGCACGCACAATCTGCTCCAGGTTTACCTTGCAACGCCCGCACGTCGGACAGGAGTGAACCTCGAGTCCGCGAGGCTTCAGCCTCAGCGCACCCAAAATCCGATGCCCGATGCGAACTTCATCCAGCGGGCGGCCCGTAGATGACACGCGAATCGTATCGCCGAGTCCCTCCGCCAGCAGCCCTCCGATCACGATGGAAGATTTCACTTCGGAGTCCTCAACCGGCCCCGCCGAAGTCAGCCCCAGATGCAGCGGGTAGTCGCAACGCTTGGCGATGCGCCGGTAACACTCTATTGTCTCGACAGCGTCGGCGGTTTTAAGCGAGATTTTTATGTCGCCGAATCCGTATTTTTCCTCGAACCGCTCGCAGTATTTCAGAACCGTGTCAACCATGAGCGTAACCATGTCGCCGCGCTTCGAAGAAACCTCCCAGCCCTTGCGTGGGCGAATCGAGCCAGAGTTTACGCCAATACGAATGGGTATGCCAGCCTTTTTCGAGGCAGTTACAACGCTGCGCACATCGCGCCAGTTGCGCATGTTGCCGGGGTTAATCCGAATGGCATGAGAGCCGGATTTTATCGCTTCGAGCGCAAGTTCTGCGCTAAAGTGGATATCGGCGACCAGCGGAATCGGTATCCGCGGGACGATTGCGGCGATGGCGCGCGCGGCCTTGAGGTCGGGCACAGCCACGCGAATAATATGGCAACCGGCGCGGGCCAGACTGCGGGCCTGGCGCACAGTCGCATCAACATCAGCGGTCGGCGTCTTGGTCATCGACTGAACCGTAACCGGCGCATCTGCGCCGACAGGAACATCGCCGATGAAGAGCTTACGGGATTTTCTGCGCTTAATCATGGGCGGGATTGTATCACAGCAAATTGACGCATACAAGCGAACAACGAAAAGTCTTCGCCGCGAGGGACACATCCTCCTTCGCAAACAGGCCCTGCCTGCTGCGTTGACTTTTGTGAATGCGGCGTATAGAATGCGGCACTGCAAAAATGCGAGGGTGGCGGAATTGGCAGACGCGCAGGATTTAGGATCCTGTGAGGAAACTCGTGGGGGTTCGAATCCCCCCCTTCGCACCAATTTTTCACTCATCGAGGAAAGGCTATGCACACACGCGAGAAGGCAAAAAAACTCTGCGACAAAATCCTCAAAATATCCAAAGGCAACACCGAGGTCGTCGTAAATTCCAGCGATAGCGCACTAAGCCGCTTCGCCAAAAACGCTATCATCCAAAACGTCGCCAGCAAGACCGACTCGATCTCGGTTCACGTTAGAATCGGCGGCAAGATCGGCTCGTCTTCGACCAACAAGACCGACGACGCTTCGTTGAAGGCTGTGGTCGAACGCGCTACGCTCGCGGCGAAATCAGCCTCGCCGACAAAAGGGCTTGCGCCGATGCTGGGCGCGCAGAAATATCGCAAGACGGCCAACTACTGCGCCGCGACCGCGAAAGTCGGCCCCGAAGAACGCGCCGAGGCGATACGCTATATCGCCAACAAATGCAAACGCGCCAAGATCGAATGCGCAGGCGTGTTCTCCAACAGCAACACGTCGTTTGCAATGGCTAACTCCAAAGGACTCTTTGCCTATGACGCGAGCACCGGCGCGGAGTTCAGCGTTACGGCCCTGACCGGCAGCAGCGAGGGCTGGGCCGGAAGCTCGCACCGCGACCATCGCACCATCGACACGAAAAGACTCAGCGACATCGCCTTCGACAAGGCCGTCGCGGGACAAAAGCCCAAAAACATCCCGGCGGGCAAGTACACGGTTGTGCTCGAACCAGCGGCGGTAACCAACCTGATAGTGTTCATGCGCGGCGGTTTCAGCGGACGCCTGTTTCACGAGGGCACAAGTTTTCTGACGGGGCGGCTGGGCAAACAGGTCTTCGGAAAAAACATAACGATAGCCGACGAGAGCGAAAATCCCGAGATCGGCGGGATGCCGTTCGACTTTGAAGGCACACCGCGCCGCGACACGATTCTGGTCAAAAACGGCGTAGTCAAGACAATGCTCTACGACCGGCGCACTGCCGCCGAACACAAAAAGAAACCGACGGGCCACGGCCTGCCGCAACCCAGCCCGATAGGTGCGGTCCCGTTTAACATCGTCGTTGGCGGCGGCGACTCGTCGATGGCCGAAATGATTGCCTCGACGAAAAAGGGCCTGCTGGTAACAAACTTCCACTACACCAATCTCGCCGAGCGACGCGAAGTGGTTCTGACAGGCATGACGAGCAACGGGTTGTTCCTGATCGAAAACGGGCGCATCAAACATCCCGTCAAAAACATGCGCTATACGCAAAGCATCATCGAGGCATTTAACAACGTCGAAGCAATGTCGAAGGAGCACGTCCTGGCGACGGCGTTCTTTGGCGGCTCGTTCGTGGTACCCGCAATGAAGATCAACGGGTTCAACTTTTCCAGCGAAACGAAATTCTGACCCGTGGAGGATGATATGAGAGACCTAACACAATACGCCCTCGGAGTGGCGAAGCAAAACGGCGCAAAATACGCCGACATCCGCATAATTGAATATCGCAGACAGACACTCAACGTCAAAAACGGCGAGCCGGTCGATCTAGGTGAAGGCGAATCGTTCGGCTTCGGCATACGCGTGCTGGTCAACGGCGCGTGGGGCTTCGCGGCCAGCGGCACGGTTGCGAAAAAAGAAATCGAGCGCGTGGCCAAACTCGCCGTGCGCATCGCCAAGGCAAGCGCATCGCTCAAAGTAAACAACGTGCGCCTCGCGCCCGAGCCGGTCTGCGACGAACGCTGGCAGACGCCATGCGTGATCGATCCGTTCACGGTTCCACTCGACAAAAAACTCGGCCTGCTCTTGCAGATCGACAAGATACTGCGCAAGGACAAGCGCATCAAGGCCGCCACAGGCTCGATGAGTTTTCTCAAAAAGCATCAGTGGCTGGCGACGAGCGAGGGCAGTTTCATCAACCAGCAAACCATTCGCTCGGGCGTGGGCTACGCCGCGACCGCCGTCAAGGGCAACGAGGCGCAAATCCGCTCGTATCCCGCGTCGTTCCGCGGGCAGTTCATGAGCATGGGCTACGAACTGATCGAAGGAATGCCGCT
>CAYSUZ010000137.1:0-4949 GCA_964434335.1 uncultured Planctomycetota bacterium
TTTTTTGCGTGAATGCATATTGACTGCCGAGACGCTAGGCGCGAAGGTCGTAGCGTTTGCGTCGGGTGTTCGCCAGGAATCCATTTCAAAAGAACAGGCGGAGGATTTGCTGGCAAGCGGGATTGCGGAATTGTGCGATTTTGCAGCGGAGCGTGGGATAGCCCTTGCGCTGGAACCGGAGCCGGGACATTTCGTCGAGACGCTGGCAGACTACGAACGAATCAAGATGCGCTGCGGCAGGCAAGACCTGCGGCTTACGCTGGACATCGGACATATTTACTGCTCGGAGAGCGCAGGGCCTGCGGAAATTATCGAAAAGTATCGCACCGAAATCGCAAACGTGCATCTGGAAGACATAAAAGACGGCATACACAACCACCTGCCACCGGGCGAGGGCGACGTGGATTTTGCCGCGGCGTTAAAGGCATTGGAAGCAATCGGCTACAACGGGCTAGTAAATTTGGAACTAAGCCGATCGAGTCATGATGCGCCACGGATCGCACAACAGGCGTTAGCTTTTCTGAAAAAATATGCCTAATCACTTTTTGATTTCTCATAAAAAATAGTCGCAATTCATCTCATTATTTCGTCTTCATTAGTGATCTCTGCCGTGAAATATAAATTATCATTCATGCGAGGTGTGTATGCCCAAATACAACAAACAACGCAAGGCGGCTGTCGACGCTATGGTAAAGGAAGACATCTGCAAGGCCGTTAGCAGGATTCTTTCGGAAGACCGGCCAGAATCTCTGACGATGGAACTCGTGGCTCAGGAAGCGGGCATGGCCAAGGGCACTCTGTACAATTATTTCAAGAACAAGGCCGAACTGATAGCCTACGTGATCGTAGGCATTACCAAGCCCGATGAGGAAAAGGCAGAAAAGATTGTCCTCTCAAATGTGCCGGTGACGGAAAAACTTCTCACTATCGCCAAGTGCAATATGAAGAGTTGCAGCGAATATGGCGAGTTGCTTTCGACTATGGCTGAATGTGCGGCACAGGCATTCTCGCAGTCTTTCGTACAGGACGAGGCCCAGGCATCGCGCATTCGTGGAGAAAAGCGCATAACCAAAATTATCAAGGAGGGCCAGCAAACGGGCATCCTCAAAGATATCCCTGCCGACGATCTTGTGATGGCCTATTCTGGGGTCGTCGAATGGTTCACTAAAAGACGGCTTGGGCGCAAGAAGAACCGATCAATTGATAAAGATGCGGCAATGGTTATGGAAATTTTTATGGGCGGAGCATCCACTTAAAATATTCAATGCGAAGAAATAAAACACTCCCCCGCCGAAAACGACGGGGGAGTTTTGTTTGCACTGATTGCCTGATAACCGAATATCTTTGACTGCAACTCGAATTTGTCTCGAAGATAATCAGTCACCCCAAATTGCTTTACGGCAGGCAGTCCGCGAAGTCTAACGAACATGCCACATAACAATCGCTAGGCATTGTTAGGGAGTCTGCAGGAAATAACTCGTGCTGAGCGCGGCATGGCTGATGCGCACTTCGTCGATGCAGCCCCAGAACTGGTCGGCTATCACGCCGTTATACATTCCGCGACCTACCGTCCATGTACCGCTATTGTTGTACATGTAAGTGTTGCCGGAAAGGTAAGTCGTAGTCGGAGAAGGGAAGTAGGTCGAAGAGGAAGTCTTGACGTACATATGGAGCCCGGTTCCCCACTTTACGGCGACGACGTCGTACCACACGTTGGCCAAGAGGGTCGTATTGTTGGTGCATGAGCCTACGCGGCTGTCAGCCTGAACGTACTCGATCATTACCTTATTCTGGTTGGTAACTTTCAACACAAACGGCTGCAGCGAGCTGACGATATTTCCGTCCCTGCCCACGATGGCCTGCCACTTGTTCAAACTGCCGAGTTTGATCGAGGCCTCAATTGTCCAGTTATAATAATTGGCGTTTTTGAGGGGGGGATTCATGTGTGCCGGAGTGTAAAGATCCCGTGTGGTGTGTCCGGTTCCGGGAGAGATGTTGTTGTCATAGCTGAAGCGATTTCTGTCGCCCGTTTCGCGGACGCTTGAGCACGGAATGGCCGTAAGGAATCTGCCGGCAGTGCCGCTGGAGTATGTGTGCAGATCGTTGCCATTGCCGGAGAAATCCAGTACCGGAGTTCCCGGCTGAAAATACTGGCCGTCCTTGGGCGCGTCTTCGAAACGCCAGTAGGCCTGCACGTACCAGGGGACATTGCCCAGAGTTAGCGTCGAGCTCGATTCGTAAAGGTCGATAAAAACCGGCCGTTCGTCGCCGCCAGGACTGTTATACGCATGGTAGACGAATTTTTTGCTGCCATCCGCCATTGTCAATGCCATGCCGTGGCCACCGTCGCCGTAGAAAAGCGGCTTGCTGCCTACCTGGCTCCAACTTCCGGTAATAGTGCCATTAGAAGAGCGGGCCAGGGCTACGGTATAATGCAGACTTGTGCTTGCGTTATAGTAGGCATACGTAGACCACAGCATCAACAGGGTGCCGTTGGCGGTCTTGTACATCTGCGGACCGTCAGTCAGGATGCCCCTTGACCAACTCGGAGCCTGAGCGGTGAACAAGAGGCGATCCGTAGAGGCGATTCTTGTTTTCAGGTCCGAGGCGAGTTGCACCGCCCGCATCTTTCCGACCGTGGGATTGTAGTTGGTCCATTCGTCCACGTAAACCATCCACGGCGTGGATCCTTCATAGTGGAGAGTGCCGTCGATGCAGTGCTTGCTGGTATCCGTCACCGGCCCGGTACTCCAAGACGTATAGGTTCCAAGCGGAGAAGAACTGCGCAGGACATATGTGCCACGGTATGTGCCCGGTTTCATCGTGGCAAACATATAGTAATACGAGCCTACCTGATGGACTTCAGGTGCCCAGAAAGTGCCTCCCCAGCCCGAACCACTGAAGACCGTGTAAGGGCCGTACCAGACTTCTAGGTTGGGATCGGCGGAATAGTATCCCTTGAATCCCGTTCCGGTTGTACCGTACATGTAATACATGTTGCCGACCCGCATAATGAAAGGATCACGCATTGCAATATTCCAACGGTACACCGACCCTGCCGCATCGGCATCCTTTTGTGGCATCATTGTCAGTACCAATCCAATTGCCAATAACATAATAAGTCCGCTTGTCTTAATAATGAGTCTTTTCTTTTCGTTCATAACAATTACTCCTGAAAAAAATTAGCAAGAATAAAGAATGCGGCTATTATGACAATATAGATTCGTCCCTATAAAACACGCCTCCCTTAAAAGCGACTGACAACAACAAAAATGACCGGCGGTCATTATGCAAGCAAGCGCCGGAAATAAAAAAAGCTGCTCCGAAAATCGGAGCGGCTTTTAAATGCGCTTTTTGGGAGGCCCAGCGAGCCCGCTAAATTTTTCAAAATCAACAAAATTGGAATACCCTCACAGATACAGCCCAAACTGGAATATACTTAGTTTATTCTGATTTCCATCTCTGCAAGCGATATCTTAATATTCATCTTGCCCACAAAAGCCTATGTTCTTTTTGACATTCATGTTTCCGGCGAAAGAAATAAGTGGCCCATGCGCCACCGGATCGGCAGCGCACGGAAAGAAAGATGAATTGTTACGGTAGATAGTCCGCGAAATCGAACGGGTAACCGGTTGGGTCTGGCCAGCCGCCGTTGTAGGGTGTGTTCCAGAATTCGACACCCGTTACGCGGTTGTCACGCAGGCGTTCTTCGCAAATTGCCGCGCCCAGCTCCTCGCGTTCGCTGCTAACGGTAAGGTAGTACATTTCCGTCAGTCGGTAATATTTGCGCGTACCCAAAGAAGGCAACACCGCATCGGCATCATCGAATATCTTTTTGATGAGTTGCGAATAGGTGTAGCTGCCTTTTGCGGGATACATTGAAAAGTCGATCATCTCTGGAATATGTATGTCGTTGTCGTTGAAGAGTTTCAGCGTACGATACGCCCAGTACATCGACCTGTGTCCGTCCAGAAGCGAATATACGTAGTCAGGCAAAGTGGTGCTCATGACG
The DNA here is from genome assembly GCA_964434335.1 of uncultured Planctomycetota bacterium. GTDB lineage: Bacteria > Planctomycetota > B129-G9 > B129-G9 > B129-G9 > JAUWEX01. The sequence continues at coordinate 4,013 of CAYSUZ010000137.1, forward strand.
TAAGCAGCGTTGCTCAGGTCGGGATGAATTTCGAGTCCCGGCGTAACGCTATGGCTCTGGCAATAACTCACGAAATCTTCATAAAGCCCGGAATAGCCGTCAGCGGCGTTGCCGAAGAACCACAGTGTGTTGGTCTTGACCGACATGGTCTCGTTGTCGAAGCATATGGTATTGATAACCTTCTTGCTATCAGGGCGATAAATATTGTAGACCTTGTCGACCACATCCTCGTATGTGGTGGTGATATAGCTTTTGTATGTGGTGGGCGAGAGGTTTTCGTTGCCCAAAGTCGTCGTAGGTGTGCCGACCTGGTAGCTTGAGGCCCACATCCAGTAAAACTCCAAATCCAACAATAACCTGTGCCCGTCTGTGGCCTGAATAGCCGCAACGTCCTGCGCAAAGGTCCGCAGATTGGTCAGTTCCTGCGCAGTCGGTGGAAAATGCAGCTTCCATTTCTCAGTTGGCGATCCCGATGTTACGGTAATGTACAGACCGTGTCGTATGTGTGTTGCGCCAGCGTTGGCCATACCCTGCAATTGCGATTTTACGGTATTGCGCACGGCTGTAACGTGATAGTCACGCAAAAATGAGGTAGTGTCAAAATTGCTGCCTGTGGCGTGATAGTTAGAACCTGCACCGTAAGCAAACCGTCTTCCGTAGACTGTAACGGTATCAAGCAACGTAGTGTGGGTGGTGTTTGCATAGAGTTTGAAGGCGTACTTGCTGCCCGGTACGAGCCAGCTCGGCGTTGCGTTGCCGGTAGTGCCCTGACTCATCAGCACATCGGTTCCGCCGTTTACACTTACGTATACCTGTGAGGTGGTATAGCCGTTGGCGCCCCAGACCAGTTTCATCGAGGCATTACCGGTTGTACCCGGAGCGACGGCCTCGGTCTCATAGGCACCGATGTTGCCACTGTTGGTGCCGTAGCCGACCA
>CAYSUZ010000138.1:0-4948 GCA_964434335.1 uncultured Planctomycetota bacterium
CTCTGAGATTGCGTCTGCGAGAGGTTCGATCGCTTTTGCTTCGATTAGCCTGCCGGTTACGCCGTCGATGACGACTTCGCGTGCGCCGTCGATGTCGTAGGACACCACCGGCACTTCGCAGAGCAACGCCTGCGGCAGGACGCGCGCCAGCCCTTCTCGCAGCGAGCAGTGCGCTACGAGATCGGACGCGCCGATGTAGGCGCCTATTCGTTCGGGCGCGACGAGGCCGGCGAAAACGAGCCGATCTGCGATTCCAACACGGCGGGCGTTTTCTTCGAGCGTTTGGCGGAGAATTCCGTCGCCGACGAAAAGCAGTTTTGCTTGAGGGACGGCTTTTAGTATCCGAGGCATTGCGGCGAGCAGGAATTCATGTCCTTTCAGGTGAAACAATCGTGCGACTTTGCAGATGACTTGGTCGTTATCGTCGAATCCGAGTTCCTGTCGCAGGTGTCGGCGTTCGTCGGGCTTTGGCGGGCCGAAGAGGTCTACCTCGAGTCCGCTGCGTATGGTCTCGAATTTTTCGCTCGGGGCGATTCCCGCCGCGACGGCTTTTTGCGTCATCGCGTCGGCGACTGTGATGATGGAGTCGCATTTTTTCGCGGCGCGTTTTTCCAAACATACGTAAAGCCGATTTCGCAGGCCGGTTTCGTAATCGTGGAAAGGCAGGCCGTGGATTGTGTGTACGATTACGGGTACGTTGCAGGCGCGCGCGGCGCGGCGTCCGAGGATGCCCGCCTTGGAACTGTGTGTGTGGACGACATCCGGGCGTTCGCTGCGGATGATCGCGCACAGCCGCCGGTATGCGAGCCAGTCGCGCAAGGGGTTGAGTGCACGCCGTAGATTTTGTATTGCTATGATTTTTACGCCGTTGGTACGCGCACGTGTTAGCAGCTCGCCTTCGGGGCCGAGCGCCGGGCCGGTTACCAGGCATGGCTCGAAATCCGGCTCTTCCATTAGGCCCTCGACGGTTAGCAGCGTATTTTCCTGCGCCCCTCCAAGAACCATCCGGGTGATTATGTGCATAGCTTTATATTTTTTCACAGCCCCATTTTACCACAACCTTTCGGGCGTGCAAGCGACTGTATTTGCGGCTCCAGAATGGATATTCGGTTTATATACACCACGGAATTATTAAATATTTGTTTTAAAGCATTTTTCTCGAAAAATACCGAGATGTTTTTCATTCTCGTGTGTCTAGGATAGTAAGGAAAATCGTGTAGTACAGATTGAATAGTCATGTTTCTGGAGAAAATTTATGAAGTCCCCGGCAAAAATCTTCTTGGCAGCATTTTTTGCAGTATTATTTGTGGGAGCCGTTAGCGCTTTTGCAGACCCCATAACTCACGTGAGCGCTGATACTGTCTACACCTATTTTGATCCCAACGAAGGCCCCGGCCTCGGGCGGCTGGATTTCGAACAGATTACCCCGGTCGAGTTCGATTGTGGTGCTGGAGTGTGCGACGTTTATGAGGGCGCTTATATTCATATTTGGACCGACTTGGTGTACGACAATCCTTCGGGCGATTTGGCCAGCGGCCACTTCGAAGGTGGCGAATTTGTTATTCGTGACGAATTCGATAATGTCCTGCTGGAAGGCGATGTTGAGTGGCTGGACATGGCCGAGGTTTTTGATGATGTGGGATTTATGAGCGGCATGGGATTTTTCAAGATCACCGGAGGCGACCTTAAGGGTGAGTTCGGGAATATGGGCGAGATTTGCAGTATGTCGTTCCAGCTCAATCCCAGAGATATCGACGATTTCAGCGAATACTTCGATGGCAATAGCGACTTGACTATTATGCCTATGCTAGTGCCAGAACCTTCCACCATTACAATGATTTTCGCTTCGTTTTTAGGTAGTGCAGCGTTTGTAGTTCGCAAACGCACAAGCATACGCAAATAAAATAAAATTGACAAAAATGCCAAGGCGGTCTTGCGTGACCGCCTTTTTTTTGGACAATGCTAGCCGTACCCCACTTGGAGAGAGCCATGTATTCTATAAAAAAATGCGAATCACCGGGCGAAATCGATGAGGCCAAAGCGTTGTTGCGGCAGGCATTGCCAGAGAGTAAAGATATTACGTTTTTCTTGGCTCAAATTGCTGACAAGGCTATTGCGGCTGTATGGTTGAGGTTGTCTGGCGATCAGGCGGAGATCGGCCCTGTGGTTTGTGCCGGAGATTGCGCCGAAGACGGAGTCGAGATTTCGCTTGCGCGAGCCGTGCGCGACGAGGCTGTTATGCGTGGCGCAAAACAGGTTGCTTTGCCGGACGGAAAGATTGAGATTCTGCCCTGTGCGCTTTCGTATATGTGCAAGGTTTGTGGATGCGAAAACAAATACGTATCCCGTGTCGGGGCCATGTTGAAGTGCGTCGCTTGTGGCTACATAACTCCTTGTGACAACATTGCTGACATTGTTTAGCTTGTGATGTTCTATTTGTCTTGACTTAGAGGGTGGGTTAAGTAAAATCTAAAAGACCGATGCCGAACTTATGCGGTATCTGTCTTTGTTTCATTTTGGAGGGCTTATGCGCGCCGTAATATCCGACGTGCACAGTAATATCGAGGCTTTCGAGGCTGTCCTTGCCGATATCGAATCGCAGGGCATCACCGATATCCTTTGCCTCGGTGATATGGTTGGCTACGGGCCTAACCCACGTGAATCAATCGCGATGCATCAGCAAGCCTGCAAACAGGTTACGCTGGGCAATCACGAACTTGCTATAATGGGCGATCAGGAGGACTTCAACGAACGTGCGAAGGCCGCAGTCGCTTGGACGAAAAGCCAACTCTCCCTTAGCGGTAGCCATGGAGCGCAAAATCGTGTCTATTGGGACTACATCGGCGGCTTGCCTAAAGTTATAGTAGACGGGCCGTTTGTTTTTGTGCACGGTTCTCCCCGCGATTACATACGCGAGTACGTTTTTCCGCGCGATGTATACAACGAGGAAAAGTTGCAAGCAATTTTCGAACTCATCGACCATTACTGCATCGTTGGTCACACTCACATCCAGGGCGTTATAACCGAAGATTTCAATTTCCTGCGGCCCGTAGACTTGGGTGGTGTGTATAAACTTCGCAAACAAAAGGCCGTCATTAATGTCGGATCCGTCGGCCAGCCCCGCGACGGAGACCCCCGCGCGGGCTATGCGGTTCTTTACGATGACCGCGTGGAATTTCGCAGAGTGCCCTACGATTATAAAAAAACCATGGAAAAGATACTGAAAATCAAGGAATTGCCCGAATTTCTTGCTACGCGACTTGAGGAGGGGAAATAGTGAGTGATCGTTCTCGATGGATAGTTACGCTGGTTCTGTGCGCTGGAATTGCTATTGGCACCCAGTATTTTTTCGCTTCTCAAAAAGAAGAAGTACCCGAAGATCAACCGATTGCGAAAAATAATGATGATCAAAACGGCACAGACCCAGACAAAGACAAACATGACGATGATGGTGCAGGCGAAAAAGAAGCGGAGCAGTCACCTAAGCCAAAAGACTCTCCCGATAAGCCCAAAGACGAGTCATTGACTGAGGATCCGCCTGCTGCCAGCGGCCCGCAGCTCAAGCCCGACCCTGCGCCGGAGAAGCGAGAACCGGTTGGTCTGAAAAAGGTTAGTTTGAGTAACGAATATCTGAAAATAGAACTGACCAATCGCGGGGCCGCCTTAAGCAAACTCAGGATTACCGACAAAGACAGCCCTCGCTATGAAATAAAACTTCTGGGCTATGTTTCCGACAAATTGCCGGAATTAAAAGATGTTGTGAAACAGCCTTCCATGTTGCTCAGCGACAGTAATGGCTTGAAGATAGACACGGAACGCTGGCGTTGGGAGAACGAGGCTGACAACGATCTACTTGTAGCCGTGTTTGTATGGGAAAATGCGGGTATTCGGATTACCAAAACTTTTGACATAACACCCGGTGAAGAACATTCGACACGTTACGGTGTGCGGCTCAAGATCAAGATCGAAAAAACCGGAGAGACCTCTTTAACCGCCCTGAATTTCAATTTGCGCGGGGCCGGGAATATCGAAATGTGCGACATTAGTACGCCCGATATTGAGGGACACCTTGGCATACATGTAGGCGAAGTAGACGAGGTCGAAGATGAAAGCGCAGCATCACTTTATAGTACTTTATCTGATAAAGAAGATCGTGAAAAAGAGCGTAGTACCTACGAAAAAACAGATGCCGCAGTTAGGTGGGTAGCTGTAACCAACAAGTATTTTGTTGCAGCACTTATCCCGCGCGCAGGCTTCCCGAGTAAAGCCGAAGCCTACATGTATCCTACACAGAAACTCGGCGGAAAATTTAACGAACGAACGTGTAGCGTTGAGTCGGGCGTGAAATGGCAAACCACCCTGCCCACCGATGATAAGGCGATTGAAGTGGATTTCACGCTTCTTACTACGTCGCGCGAGAATACGTCTCTGGACGAATTCAAGGATATCGGCATGCTTGAGCTGGTCGAGGACGGGGGCTTTTTATCTTTTGTCACCATCCCGATCGTTTTAGTTCTTAAGGGACTCTACTCTGTCGGCATTGGTTATGGATGGGCGATACTCATCCTGACGGGCCTTATTCGCGTGGCGATGTTCCCCCTGTCGCGCAGACAGCAGATGCTTCAGCACAAGACTCAGCGTCTTGCGCCGCTTATCAAGCAAATAAAACAAAAGCACAAAAACGACCGCAGCAAACTCAACGAAGAAACAATGAAGCTCTATTCCAAGCACGGCGTGAATCCGCTTTTCGGTTGTTTGCCGCTGCTAATCCAGATGCCGATTCTGATCGGGCTTTTTACGGCCCTTAGAACCGCGATAGACTTGCGCAATGCTTCTTTCTTATACATCAGCGACCTTTCCATCGCCGACGGTGCGGGGCTGGGCTGGCTGTTGAACTGGGATCTCTTTGGGATAAAGACTTTCTACTTTCTCAATCCGCTGGCGATTG
>CAYSUZ010000139.1:0-4942 GCA_964434335.1 uncultured Planctomycetota bacterium
GCAGCAGTCCGTCGACGCTCTGTTCGACAACGATCGCTGCCGCAGGCCGGTTCTTGGCAACAACAACCGCCCGCTTAAATCGCTTACCGACATGATCAAAGGCAAGCAGGGTCGTTTTCGCGAAAACCTGCTCGGCAAGCGCGTCGATTATTCGGCTCGTTCCGTTATTGTCGTTGGGCCTGAACTCAAATTGAATCAGTGCGGTTTGCCCAAAAAAATCGCGCTTGAATTATACCAGCCTTTCATTATTCGTCGGCTAAAAGAGCTGAATTTTGCCGAGACCATCAAGAGCGCCAAGCGAATGCTAGAGCGCAAAGATGAAGAGGTTTGGGATATTCTCGAAGAAGTTATTTACAAGCACCCGGTGTTGCTAAATCGCGCGCCGACCTTGCACCGCATGGGTATCCAGGCTTTTGAGCCGATACTGATCGAAGGCAATGCCATCCAGGTTCATCCGTTGGTGTGCGCTGGTTTTAACGCCGACTTCGACGGTGACCAGATGGCTGTTCACCTGCCGTTGAGCATCGAGGCCCGCACTGAAGCGAGCCTGCTGATGATGAGTATACACAACGTGTTCTCGCCTTCTAACGGTGCCCCGATTATTTCGCCTTCGCAGGATATCGTTCTCGGTTGCTACTATCTTACCGCCGAACTGATTGGTCTTGAAGGCGAACGCAGAGTTTTCGGCGATGCGATGGAAGTGTTCCTCGCGTATGACCAGAAAAAACTCGACGTACACACAAATGTGTTGGTAAGACTGCCGAATCGCAAGTCGGTCAAGACCTCGGCCGAAGAAGAAAAACCTTTGGGCAAGGAACTGATTGAGACTACGGTTGGACGCGTCATATTTAATGACGTTCTGCCCGAAGGCATGCCTTTCTACAACTACACAATGCACAAAAAGGCAATCGCCGGAGTTATCAGCGACTGCCACCGCATACTGGGTATTACCCTGACGCTGCGTTTGTTGGATAATATCAAGGAGCTGGGTTTTAAGAGGGCGACCCTCTCAGGGCTTTCCTTCTCGCGCTCCGATCTTAAGATGCCCAGGCGCAAAGACGAAATTCTTAAAAAATCGCAGGCCGAGATCGACAAGATCACCAAACTCTACGAACGTGGAATCATCACCGACGGAGAGCGTTACGGTCAGGTTATCGATACCTGGACGCAGGCCACCGAAATGGTCGGCGAAGATATGCGAGAAGCCTTGCGCAACGATAAGATCGATGGCAAGCCGCACCTTAATCCTGTGTTTTGCATGGAAGACAGTGGCGCTCGCGGCACAGTTCAGCAGATAAGGCAGCTAGCTGGTATGCGCGGACTGATGTCGAAGCCTTCGGGCAAGATTATTGAGACGCCGATTAAGGCTAACTTCCGCGAAGGGCTAAAGGTTCTGGAGTATTTCTCCTCGACTCACGGCGCTCGCAAGGGCTTGGCCGATACCGCGCTCAAGACTGCGGATAGCGGTTACCTGACGCGAAAACTGGCCGACGTAGCGCAGAATGTTGTTGTCAACGAGCTCGACTGCGGCACTCTTAACGGCGTAACCAAAGCCACCATATATAAAGCCGATAAGATCGAGATTCCCTTGAGTGCGCTGATTGCTGGTCGCACGGCGCTTGGCACGATCAAGGATCTTGTTAACGACGATATCGTTGTTAAAGATGGCGAGCTGATTTCCAGAGAGGCAGCATTGCGTATCGAAAAGATGGGCTTTGATAAAGTGCGCGTGCGTTCGCCTCTGACCTGTGAGACTCCGCTGGGAGCGTGTGCCAAGTGTTACGGCGCCGATCTCTCGCGTGGTGCTTTGGCGGAATTGGGTCTTGCGGTCGGCATAATCGCCGCGCAGTCCATCGGTGAGCCTGGCACACAGCTGACGATGAAGACCTTCCACATCGGTGGAACAGTGAACTGGCAGATTAAGGAAAGCGAAATCAAGGCCAAGGTTGGCGGCGTGATCCGCTACCACAACTTGAATATAGTAGAGAACAAGGAAGGGCAGAAAGTTGTTATCAACCGTAATGGTGAGCTGCTGATCCTTGATGAGAAAGAGCGCGAAATCGAACGCCACAGCGTACCGTCCGGCGGCCAGGTCTTAGTTAAAGAGGGCCAGAAAATTAAGGCTAAGGATTTGCTGTTGCAGTGGGATCCGAACATGATTCCCATCATTGCCGAGATGGGGGGCTATGTGGCCTTCGACGGAATTGTCGAAGGTGTTACGATGCGCGAAGAGAAAGACCCGTCGGGCTTTAAGCGTAAGGTTATCATTGAGCACAAGGGTGACTTGCATCCGCAGTTGACCTTGAAAGATGAGAAGGGCAATCTGCTGGTTGCTTACGCGATTCCCGAAAGAGCGCATATCGTTATCGAAGAAGATCAATATATTGATGCTGGAACGGTTTTGGCTAAAACTCCGCGCGAGATTACCGGTACGCAGGACATCACCGGCGGTCTGCCGCGCGTAACAGAACTTTTCGAAGCTCGCAAGCCCAAGAATCCCTCGGTCATGAGCGAAATTTCTGGTGTTGTGGAATTGGGCGACAAGAAACGCGGCAAGCGTACCATCATCGTCAACCCGGTAGCGGGCGAGCCGGTAACGCATCTCGTTTCGCATGGTAAACACCTGCGCGTACACCGTGGCAGCGACGTCAAGGCCGGAGAGCCGTTGGTAGACGGGCCGTTGGTTTTGCAGGACATCCTGCGGGTGAGCGGCGAAGAAATTTTGCAAGATTATCTTGTAAAAGAAATACAGAACGTGTATCGTTCGCAATCGGTTAATATCGACGACAAGCATATCGAGATCATTCTCTCTGAGATGATGCGTCGTGTGCAAATCGAAAGCCCCGGCGACACAGAATTTCTGCCCGAAGACGTGGTGGACAAATATCTGTTCCGCGAGGCGAATGATGAACTTAACAAAGGACAGAAACCTGCGACAGCGCGACCTTTGCTTCTGGGTATTACCAAAGCAGCGTTGCACTCGTCGAGTTTCCTGGCGGCAGCTTCGTTCCAGGAGACCACGAAGGTACTGACGCAGGCCGCAATATCTGATAGTGTAGATGAACTTCTCGGACTTAAAGAAAACGTGCTGCTTGGCCATATGGTTCCGACCGGAACAGGCTTCAAAGCGCATTATTGCACGACTATTAAGAAGCGAGATCCAATGAAACTCATAAACGCACAGGAGTATCTCAAAGATGCCGACAGTGAATCAACTGATTAGGAAAAGGCGCAAAAAACCTGTTCAACGCAGCAATTCGCCGGTGCTGGAGTCTTGCCCGCAAAAGCGCGGGGTATGCCTTCAGGTAAAGACCCAGACACCCAAGAAGCCCAACAGTGCTTTGCGTAAAATCGCTCGCGTCAGGCTGAGCAACGGCAAGGAAGTTACAGCATATATCCCGGGTGTTGGTCACAACCTTCAGGAACACTCGATTGTGTTGGTCCGTGGCGGTCGTGTGCGCGACCTTCCGGGCGTAAGATATCATATCGTTCGCGGCGTTCTGGATACCATGGGTGTCAGCGATAGAAAAAAAGGCAGATCCAAATACGGAGCCAAACGGCCCAAGTAAATATAGACGAGGAAGTTTTCGATGCCGAAGAAATTTACCGCTTCACAAGAAACACTAAAACCCGATGCTCGCTTTAACGATCTCGTGGTAAGCAAATTCATCAACTGCCTGATGCTTCAGGGCAAGAAGAGCACTGCAGAGCGCGCTTTTTACACCGCACTCGACATTATTGGCAAGAAGATTACAGAGCCAGCTCCCGTTGATGTGTTTCGCACCGCACTCGATAATGTAAAACCAGAAATCGAGGTTCGCTCCAAACGCGTCGGCGGCCAGACCTATCAGGTGCCCTGTCCGGTTAATCCCAAGCGGCGTCAGTCGCTGGCTATCAAGTGGCTTATCAGCGCGGTGCGCGCTAAGAAGGGCAAACCAATTGCTGTGCGGCTTGCTACGGAACTCACAAACGCTTTTAATAAAGAAGGCGATTCGGTAACCAAACGCGAGAACGTTCATAAAATGGCCGAGGCTAACAGGCTGTTTGCACATTTCGCGTGGTAAAATAAAAAAGGCGACCCGTGGAGTACAAGGTCGCCTTTGTTTTTTTGTAAAAAACAAAGCGGCGGCGACCCTGCTGGGGACGTCGCTGTTTTCACAACGAACCGAAATTTTTGTAGGCTATATAATAACGTGACACAGAAGATTAGAAACATAGGCGTCGTGGCGCATATCGACGCGGGCAAAACTACCGTTACCGAGCGCATACTTTTCTATTCGGGCAAAGAGCACCGGATGGGAGAGGTACACGACGGTACGGCCAAGATGGACTACCTTGAAGAAGAACAGCAACGCGGAATTACGATCTGGTCGGCGGCAACAACTTTGCGCTGGAAGAAACATGATATTAATCTCATCGACACGCCCGGCCATGTGGATTTCACCGCCGAGGTAGAGCGCAGTTTGCGCGTGCTGGACGGTGCGGTGGTTGTGTTTTGTGGAGTATCGGGAGTCGAGGCTCAGTCCGAAACGGTCTGGCGTCAGGCCGATCGCTATCACGTCCCCCGGATTGCGTTCATAAACAAACTCGATCGTATCGGAGCCGACTACGACAAGGCGGTAAACTCGATGCGCACTCGCCTGCAGGCCAAACCGTTGATCCTGCAAATACCGATGGGGTTGGAGTCGGGCTTTAAGGGCCTGATCGATTTGATTACGATGAAGAGTATTGTTTTTGATGAAAAAAGCCTTGGCCAAAACTATCACCGATACGATATCCCGGATCAATATCTTGCCGAGGCTATGCAGGGGCACGAAGACCTCATTGACGCATTGACGGCCGCGGTGGATACGCCGGAGGCCGAGCGGATCATGGAGGCGCATCTGACTGGCGAGGAGCCGTCGCAAGACGATCTTGTTGCCGCTATCCGCACCGCCACGAT
>CAYSUZ010000140.1:0-4934 GCA_964434335.1 uncultured Planctomycetota bacterium
TTTTCATGACCGCTCCTTTCTTTTAATTAATTTATCGTCCACTCTCATCTTTCGCATTATTTTCTCCTGAAAATTTTTCCCTCAAAAAAGCTTAGCCCATGTGCAAAGTTCAATAGCTATGGGGCATCACGCACTCAGAAATCGATTACCTTATTTCCTCCGCAGAATACAGATCATACCCTTCACCGACCTCTGCCTTAATCAAGGAAATTTTAAATACGACTCCTATCCTTTTGGGAGGCATAATTCTGTTAATACCGTGAACATTCACCTTAAGATTTTTGCGCACTTCATCGCCCTTCTTCACCCTGATTACTTCGATGTCCAAAACACAAGGCCCAAACATGTCAATCGACTCGGATTCCGCTAACACTTTGCCAATCAGCACAACGTCAGGCTTATGTTCCTGCATTTTTTTATTACCAAAACGAACAGCAATGCTTTCTCTTACACAAACATCTATCAGCGCATCGAAATCAAAAGGATACCTCTTTATGTCACCCTCGAAAGCGCTAACCCACTCCCTAGAGGAATGAAATGCATCACATCTTTTCAGAACATGCAAATAACCTCCGTTTGGGATATCGGATATCATATTAGAAACCCGTTCATAGCCTTCGCTGCCTAATCCAACTTCCTTTCCGTCGTATATGTAGACCACTTCTTCCCCATCACCTCCCAGCCAATGCCTGATCTTAAAAGCCTCACCCCAACCTTCAGCCCGCATTTTCCAATGGTACGCGACGCCGTCAAAACACAAGCCCACGCAACGAAAATACGCCCCGAGTTTGCTTCCGTTATTTCCCGCAGTGCTTGATTTCACTCCATTGTCATAGGTCGCAATCCCTTATTTTTCAATGGTACGCGACGCCGTCAGGCGCCCCGCAGAGGCCGTATTGTCAATACTCACTAATTTTCCATTTACCCGCACTTTCATCGTAATACTCATCCATATATAAACCTCTAAGTGTATTGCGCATTACTTCTTGAATAGAATTATCAGTAAAAGACCTTTTTACAACATACACAATCCATCCACTTTCATCTCTTTCAGCAACATATCCATATATGCCGGATAAAAAATACTCTTCATAACACTCTTTGCCAGCATAGGAAGCATCAAACTTTTTTTCTTTATTGCAACTATCAAAAAATTCATTCAAATCCTTTTTTTTCTTGGCATCCATAACTTTCTCTTCGTTTTGGTTGCCCCAACAATACCCGACCGCCAAACCGGCAATCAATAGACATAAGACAATTATCACATATATGTATGTTTTCATCACTACCTCTCTAATAACAGATTATTTTGGGAATAATATGTCCTTATATCTTTTGTATGCTATTTTCCCATCGGTAGGAATAAAGTTTATCTGCACACCATAAAGGGTTTAAAAATTGTCTTGTAGGAATTCTTTGCGACGGCCACACGGTATACCGGTTTATCGCCAACGTTCTTTAACATGTAGTCTATAACAATTTTGCCAGCCTCAATACGCGGATCGCAAACCTTTACTTCAATCCCATCAGGTGTCACTGTCGTGTGCCAGCGGCACTGCTCGCCTTGCACCGGTTTTTTTACCGTTTTCTCCACACATCCGATCATTAAAGTCACACCCGCTAATACCACTATAATCATAATTATTTTTGTCATGGATTCCTCCTGTTCATTTATGGATGTTTTCATAACCGCCTTCGAATCAAATTAATTGGGTATGATTTTTATCAACCATTCTTCCCGATCCTTATCGTAAAAAACACAAAACCATGCGTTGTCCTGATCAAATTCCCTGGATTCAACAAGTTTATCGCTATCAAAAAGGCGAGTTTCTAAAATCACCGCAAACTCTAAAACCACTAATCCATCAGAACAAGTTTTTACCTCTCCTATATCCACAATTTTGCAAAAGGCATAAGATTCATGCCCTTCGCTATGTTTTTCCTTTTTTACATTAGTATTAACATCTTCAATGTAAGATTTTAAAACCTTAACCGCGGCATCTTTTACATTCATATCTATTTTACTCCAATATGAGCAACCGTAGAAAAGCAATACTGTCCAAAGTGTTATGATTACAATTACGCCTGCTGCCCTCATAGCATGGCCCCCTTATCGTGGCGAATATCCACCCAATAGAAGAACGGATCGCGCCCTAAAGCGCAATCCGCTTGTTTTGCAAAATAATAACGTGCAGGCATTCGCATGCCTCGCTCCTCTCGTATTCAGTACCAAAAAATTAGGTGATAAATCTCCCACGTATCCTTTACGTCGCTTGCACTCTCATATTATCCCTCAATACTGACAATGTCAAAAACATATCCCCAAAAAACATCCATCTCAGCAACGATTAGGCAAAACTTTATGCAAGTATTCATGCTGATCGCAACACGTATCATTGCATGAATATTTCATCCTCGGGCCGTTTTGTTACGTTCTATTTTACAGTGAATCAGGCGCTCAAGGTAGATAAAAAAAGCCACTCCGAAAATTGGAGCGGCTTCTGTTTGCGGCTGTGGGCGGATCAGGTGAATCCGCTAAATTGTACATCAAGAACAACCTCACACATATCCCTCTAAAAGGAATATTGCTTCCGACACTTCTACCAGGAAGTTATAGATTCAATTCCAGGTGCTCTCTCTCCTCGGGACTAAGATCGCCGATGAGGTATTCGATGATGTTGGTAATGGTCTCTGTACTAAAAGGCTTGGTTACGTAATAGTCAGCGCCCTCGCGATACCCCTTGACCACATCCTCGTCCTTATCGCGAGCGGTTAACATAACCACCGGCACAGAGGACTGATCGGTATAGCGAATCTCGTCAAGCAACTGATAGCCATCCATACCCGGCATGCGAATGTCGAGTATAATCAGGTCCATCGTTTCTTTTTTCAGGATTTCGAGTGCCTCTGGGCCGCCCTGGGCGACGCACACGTCGTATCCTCGCCGAGTCAGCATCCTCTCCATAAACTTCAGAATGCCTTTGTCGTCGTCTACGCAGAGAATTTTTTTCCCCGCCATGGTAACCTCCCAATCACTTTCTTGCCAAATCTATAAGTTATGCCACAGGATAATGCTGGATCGACCAAGATTATGCATCATTGACGTGTTGGATATATTTCTTATTTATACAATCGTCCCTACCACAACGAAAACTTTAACAAATCGTTTACAACAAGACTCAATTGCTTTTACTTGACATATCAACCAAACCCTGCTTAAATATTTTTAGGAGAAGACCACGCCCGAGGAACCCTATGAAACTGCTGATCACAATATCACTCATCGCACTCATATTAGCCGCAACTTCGTGCGAATCATCCAAAAAACCTGACGATATCAGCAATGCGGATGCTGCATTTGAAGAGGCCATTGAAAATGCGATTAGAGCTGTGGGTGGCTACGCGCCCGACACTACACAACTTGAAATTGAGCAGAAATTCCGCAGGTTTATGTACGAAGGCGAGGCTAACCTTGGCGTATACAAGCGTCTCGAAGATATAGAGCGTGATATGCTGAGGTACGAGACGGCTTCGGAAAACATGACGATTGTTCTTGACTACCAGGACCATTATCTCCAACTCGCCATGGATTGCTTCTCTCAATCGCTGCTGATTCATCCTAATTCCTACGCAGCACACCAGGGTGTGGCCCTGGCTGCGGTAAGAATGGGCAAAAACGATCTCGCCATTAAACACGGACTGATAGTTTTGCAGGGATCGGAATCGCGCAAGCTGATCTATCGCGTGCTCTTGTTGGCGTATCAGCGCAAGTCGTTATTGGCTAAGACTCGCACCGAGACAATACTATACCTGCGCAAGGCCGAGGCACTGGTCACCAAATACGGCCCCAATGAACCTGAGCCCGATATTCATCTTATGACCTACATACTGGCTGAAATTCACGCAAAAATTGCGACTAATCTCTCGGGACCCGCACGAGAAATAGAATTTCAGAAAGCCGCCAGCATACTAGAAGCGCATCTGGAAAAATATCCCAAACTGCTAGATAGCCCGGACCGAGAAATGGCGACGTTCGCTCACAAGATGAAAGCAGCCTCGAACCGCTACAAAAACGCAAAATAACCGGAGCGACCATGAAAAAACTTTTTCCCGTTACCATCATTATATGCGCAATACTCGCCTCTGGGTGTCAGCAAGGCTACAAGACCGCTGACGAGTGTAACTCCGATGCAGTTAGCCTGCTTGGCAAAGCCGAGGGGGTTATGGCATCCGCAGAGCAAATTCGATTTTGGATAAATAACACCCCGGGACACCGCAGCGAGAAGGAGAAACTCGAAAAAAAACTCAGCGCAATGCTCGATCTGGCTGCTGGATATCTCTATGATGCCAACAAGATAGAACCCACATGGTATAAAATCCCCGCCGCGTTAGCACGATGCGAAAACGCCCGCGGCAACCCGGAAACGGCTGTCAAATTCGCGCTGGATGCGATCAAAATCAATCCCAGTTACCACGTCGTCTACCAAACCCTCGGCACATCCTATATGATATTAGGATCACAGTCAGACAAACAAGGCGACCCAAGCAAAAGAAACTCCTACTACCACAAATCTATCGCCGCGTATGAGCAATTTATCAAGATGCGTAAAGATGATCTCAGATTAACAACACTGCGCATCAACATCATCCTAATGAAAAAGGCAATGGGAGAGGATTGATCAAGAGGTGTGCCTGCGCACCAGTTCCTTAAACGCTTTGCCGCGCGACTCAAAATTATCGAACATATCGTAACTCGCCGTTCCCGGCGAAAGCAGTACGCTGCCGCCCGCTTGTTGCGCCTCTATTGCGGCATCAACCGCCGCGTCGAA
This sequence comes from uncultured Planctomycetota bacterium, assembly GCA_964434335.1. GTDB lineage: Bacteria > Planctomycetota > B129-G9 > B129-G9 > B129-G9 > JAUWEX01. The sequence continues at coordinate 4,830 of CAYSUZ010000140.1, forward strand.
ATCCACGCCAACCATTATGATCGACGGTTTCGGCCCGATACGTCGCTTTTCAATCTCTGCACACAAGTCCTCTGCGATCTGCCCCACCAGCACAACCGCCTCGCA
>CAYSUZ010000141.1:0-4922 GCA_964434335.1 uncultured Planctomycetota bacterium
CGAAGGATGCGCGCCTGATACTCTGTGCCGCAGCCGTCGAAGAGCGTAACACAATCGCCATCGCGTTTTCGCAGGACTTTGATCATGTGGCCGGACTGTACCTTGTCCAGTTCGATCATGTTGCCGACCGGTGGTCCGGGTATGTAGAATCTGTCGCTCATGGCAATCAAAAAAGAAAAAGCGCCGAGCGGGCAGCCCGGCGCCTTTGGTTACGTTGCGTGTTAGTCTTCCTTTTTGTCTTCGTCCTCGTCGACTACTTCGTAGTCCGCGTCGACGACTTCTTCTTCCTGTTTTGGGGCTTCGCCTTCGGGCGGTGTGGGGCCGTTTTCGGCTCCGTCGGCGGTTTGGGCCTGTTCGTCGGCTTGTTGTTTATACATCGCCTCGGACATTTTGTAGGAGGCTTGGTTTAGCTTTTCGAGCGCCGCATCGATTTCTTCTTTTGACCCAGCGTCTTTGATCTTTTTGAGTGCTTCGAGTTCGGCCTTGATCGGTTCCATGTCGCTTTCGGAAAGTTTGCCTTCGTTGTCTTTGAGCATTTTTTCCATCGAGTAGATCATCTGGTCGGCGCGATTGCGTGCATCAATGGTTTCGCGTTTTTTCTTGTCGTCGGAGACGTGAGATTCGGCGTCTTTGACCATCTTTTCGATTTCGGCTTCGGAGAGGCCCGAGGATGCCTGGATCTTTATCGATTGCTCGCGGCCGGTGGCTTTATCCTGTGCGCTGACGTTGAGGATGCCGTTGGCGTCGATGTCGAAGGTAACTTCGATTTGCGGTACGCCGCGCTGGGCCGGCGGAATGCCTGCGAGTTGGAAGCGGCCAAGAGTGCGGTTGTCGTTGGCCATTTCGCGTTCGCCCTGCAATACGTGGATATCGACGGTGGTCTGGCCGTCTGCGGCGGTGGTGAAGATTTCTTTCTTTTGTGTCGGTATGGTTGTGTTTTTTGTGATCAGCTTGTGGCAGACGCTGCCTAGCGTTTCGATGCCCAGTGAAAGGGGTGTAACGTCCAGGAGCACGACGTCTTCGACGTCGCCGGTCAGGATCGCGCCCTGAATCGCAGCGCCTATGGCGACTACTTCGTCGGGATTGACGCCCTTGTGACCTTCTTTGCCGAAGAGGTCTTTGACGATTTTCTGAACGGCTGGCATGCGCGACATTCCTCCGACGAAGATGACTTCGTCGATTTTGTCGGGTGTCAGCTTTGCGTCTTCAAGCGCCTTGAGGCAGGGCGTTTTGATGCGTTCGAGTAGTTTAGCGGCGAGTTGCTCGAATTTAGCGCGTGTAATCGTGAGCAGCAAGTGCTTGGGGCCGTTTTGGTCGGCGGTAATGAACGGCAGGTTGATTTCTGTCTGCATGGTGCCGGAAAGTTCGCACTTTGCTTTTTCGCCAGCTTCTTTGAGGCGTTGCAGGGCCATTTGGTCTTTGCGCAGGTCGATGCCGTCGGACTTTTGGAATTCGTCGGCGATGTGGTGCAAAATTACTTGGTCAAAGTCGTCGCCACCCAGATGCGTGTCGCCGTTGGTTGCTTTGACTTCGAATACGCCGTCGCCGACTTCGAGGATCGAGATGTCGAACGTGCCGCCGCCTAGATCGAAGACTGCGATCATCTCGTCTTTTTTGCTGTCCAGACCGTACGCCAGCGACGCGGCGGTTGGTTCATTGATGATGCGTTTGACTTCGAGACCCGCGATGCGTCCGGCTTCTTTGGTGGCCTGACGCTGGCTGTCGTTGAAGTAGGCTGGGACGGTGATGACGGCCTCTGTTACTTTGTGCCCGAGATAATCTTCGGCGGTTTGTTTGAGCTTTTGCAAAACCTTTGCCGAGATTTCCTGTGGCGTGTAATCTTTGTTTTCAATGTCTACGTGGACTTTGACGAGTTCGTCGGGATTGCCCACGATATGAAACGGAACGAGTTTTTCTTCGGAGGCTACTTCGTTGTGTCGTCGTCCCATGAAACGCTTGATGCTTGCAATCGTGTTTTCTGGGTTGGTAACAGCCTGGCGTTTGGCGGTCTGGCCGACGAGGATGCCGTCTTTGGTGAAAGCCACGACTGAAGGGGTAGTGCGTGCGCCTTCAGCATTGGCGATAACCGTTGGCTCGCTGCCTTCCATCACCGCTACGACCGAGTTTGTTGTACCCAGGTCTATTCCAATAATCTTGCTCATTTGAAGCTCCTTTGTTTATTATGTTGAGCCGTTGTGGATTTTATTTTGAATCCCTGATTATATCGCATAACTTGTCTGTGTCAAGTGGGCCGGGAAAATAGGAGTGGGGGGCGCTGCTGACTGATAAGGTGATGTAAAATATGCCTTACGTTGTTGTGTAATGTCTTTTTTACCAAGGGATTAAATAAGTGGCCTGATTTTTGGTCAAATTGTGGTCGCAAGCGCTTTGTTGAGTGCTAACCTTTTATTTTGGAGTTGGATAACTCTGTTTGCTTTGCTTGATACTTTTCGTGGTACGTGCTTTGCGTTACGGATAATGATGTTGTCTGGGATATTTGTTTTTGATACAATACTTTACGATGAAGAAAGATAAACGAAATAGCAATTTACGCAGAGGCGTCTTAGCTCCGGAATCTGGTTTTGTCAGCAATTCTTCGGGGCAAGCCGCAGTGGAATATATATTGGTAATTTCTATCCTGACGTTTGTAATAACCTGGGCGCTGATGTATGCGCTCAACGATTCGCTTCAGGCATTCTTTGACGAGATAGCGGCGCACGTGTCGCTGCCTTTTCCGTAATTCTACATAATTCTATTTGCTCTTTTCGGGAGACTGATAATGAGTGTTTTCAATTTTCTCTGGGCCTTTTTGAATGTGCCTCGCGGTGCGCGCGGGCAGGCGATGACGGAATATATTCTTATTATTGCGATCATTGCGGTTGGGCTTATCGTTGTCTTCGTGGCGTTTCGCACGCAGATTGTCAATGTGTTTCATAACGTAATGTCAAATCTGTCAGGGGATAAAGATACCGATATCGAAGGCGCGGACCAAGCTAGTCCGGACGATGACTTTGAAGATTTTGACGAATAACGCATGATGTTATCGGAAATATCCCATAACGCCGCCGAGGTTTTGAATGTTGTCAGGATAGTGGTGTTTTTTGCTGTCCTACTGGTTGCTTCGTGGACCGATATTCGCAAAGGCAAGATATATGACTGGCTAACGCTTCCGGCGATTATGCTTGGCCTAGCGATCCATTTTATAGCAGGCGGCGTAGGCGAGCCGCTGCTGTATTCGGTTATAGGCGCGGTCATCGGCGGTGGGGTGTTTTGGGCGTTCTATCTTTTCGATGCGGTAGGCGGCGGCGATGTTAAGTTGATGGCAGCGGTCGGCGCATTGATGGGATTTCCCTTTGTCGTTGAGGCGCTGATGGTGATTTCGATAGTTGGTGCATTTATGGCTCTGCTGGTGCTGGTTTTTCGCAGAAGCCTGTTAAAGGGGCTAAAGGAAAGTGCCAAGACGATGTTCTTTATCCGGAAACGCAAGGTTGAAGAGTCTGCGCGTATTACCCTTCCTTACGGCGTGGCGATTGCGTCGGGCAGTCTGATTACGTGGGCTTTGATGCTGTTGCAGCGATAGGTGGAATGTAGCGATGAGCGATAAGGAAGCAAAATTGCAAAAGAGTGATCGCCGCCGCAGCGGTATGGCGATGGTCGAGTTTGCTTTTGTGTTTCCTATACAATTGTTTTTCATACTAGCCATTCTCGAACTCTCGCTGTTGCAGGTGGGCCGGATAATGGTCAGTTACGCCGCCTCCTGTGCGGCACGCGCAGAATTGCTCGGCGAGGACCCCGTAGAGGCTGCGGCGATTGCGCTCATACCTATCAGCGACGATTTTTCCACGACTTATTTTTATATGGACGAGCCTGATGCCGAGCCTCAGACCGAATCCATCTCCGGCTACGATACTTTTCCCGGTTGGGGGAGAATGGACAAGCTTTTGGCGGCGCGCAACCGCGTAGCAGTTTTCCGGCTGGTCGATTGGAACAGCAATGTGATGAATCGCGTTACGGTTATCAACGACGAAGCCGAAGAGTTCCGCACCAACAGCATGTACCAGCACAATATCTGTGTCGAGGTGCGCTATCTGTATCGATTGAGAGTGCCGCTGGCGATTTTGCAATTTTTTTGGAGCGGCGAAGGCGCGGAGCCTGAAGATTTTGAAGATATGCATGCCCGATATTTTGTGATTTGGGATGGCGAGCCGCATATCGTATTGCGCGAACGTTGGGTGATCCCCAACAAGGGCAGAGCGATAAATTCGACTTTGCCCGAAAAAACAATCGATACGATGACCGATTCGCGCCGCAATCTTTTGCAGGAGCGCTAGACTGACAATATCCCTGGCGAAGAATCTTATGACAACGCAAAGCGAAAACCAACGCAAACAGATGGGGCCTCAGGATGGTCACGCTATCGTTGTTGGTGCGCTGACGATGTTGTTCGTGATGATGGCGGCGCTGCTGACTATGCAGGTTGGCTTGGCCGTTGACGACAAAATAGAACTTCAGAACGCGGCTGATTCTGCCGCCTACTCCGGCGCGACGATGAAAGCTGTTTGCGTCAACAATATAGAATGGCTAAGCGGCTGCATGGTGTATGTGTACAACAATATGCTGGCGTACTCGTTCGATACGATGTATTTCGCTGGCACTACGTTGACGGAACATTCTACGGACACAGGAAATTACGCTGAGGCGTATTCACAGAGCCGCGACTGGATAGAACGCGGGCACAATTGGCTCGAACGTCTGGGCGAGATGCAGGCTGCCCTCGCCAATGCTGCGCCGCGTATGATACACAACGAAGTTGTCGATACGGCTACGCGCAACGGTGCGGATTACGTGGCGGTTTGGCCCAACTACGAGAATTACGAATATTTTGTAAGCCGTGAAGATTCGCTTAACTGTGTGTTCGAGAG
>CAYSUZ010000142.1:0-4921 GCA_964434335.1 uncultured Planctomycetota bacterium
GCAGCCATGATCCCCGTGCGCAACTTTGACGACCGCAATCTCGTTATGGCCACGGCCAACGGCGTAATCAAGAAAACAACTCTTGAGGCCTTTAGTCGTCCCAAGCGCGGCGGCATCATAGCTATCAGGCTCGACGAGAGCGACAAACTGATCGGCGCAAGCATCACGACCGGCCATCAAGGCCTGATACTGGGTACGCAGCTGGGCCAGTGCATCAGATTCAGCGAAGGCGATCTGCGGCCTATGGGTCGCGCCACGCGCGGCGTCCGTGGCATCTCGCTTAAAAAGGGCGACGTGGTCAAGGCTCTTATCGTGGTCGAGAAGGATGGATGCCTATTGACAGTATGCGAGCACGGCTACGGCAAAAAGACCGGCTTCAGCGAATACCGCGAACAGAAACGCGGCGGCTCGGGCATAATCAACATCCGCACTACCGAGCGCAACGGCAATGTCGTGGGCATGAAAACAATAAACGATGGTGACGAACTGATGCTCATCTCGGCCAACAGCATGGTAGTACGCACAGCTGTGTCGGAAATCCGCACAATTGGCAGAGCCACTCAGGGCGTGCGCCTAATAAACATAAACGAAGACGACAGACTGGTCGGTATCGCCCGGGTAGTGCGAGACGATAACGAAGCAGATGAAACAGGTGAAGCAGAAGAAACGGAAGCAGCTGAAGAGTAAACCATAATTTTTAGCGTTCATAAAAACTAAGGAGCAACCATGGCTTGGGACGGAATAGAACGCAGGCAAAATAAACGGTACGGCATAAAGTCATCAACAGTTCGCTACGCCGGAGGCGGTATCGCGTCGTCGCTGACCAATCTCGGCCAGAAATATTTGATACTCAATATATCCGAAGGTGGACTCAAACTCATCACCAAAGATCAGATGAACTGCGGCGACAAGTTGAGGATGCAAATCGAAGCGCCAACGGTTACCAAGGGCATCGTCAAGACCAAAGGCCATGTTGTGTGGGTCAAGCGCAGTGCCACACAAGAAGTCTGGCACGTTGGAATCGCCTTTGACAAACTCAAATCGAAATTCGAGGGCATTCTCAAGACCTTCGTAGATAGCGCGATAATGGAAAAAATCGATCTCTCTACATCGATGTACATGCGCGAACTCAAACGCCTGTAATTGCTCTTCGCCCAAGCGAATCGAGATATGAATGCCGGTTAATAGTCAGAAAAAACTAAGCACAACAGCAACGGTCATGCATCCGTTGCTGTTTTTATTTTGGGAAATCCTCTGTGCATAAATTGAATAAGCACAAAACATATATTGGTTGGTATCTTGCCGGGCTGATAGTAACCTGCGGCGCGCTGGTCGCGGCGCAATACGGCTACGAATGGGCAACGAGCCAAGAGATGCTTGGTTCTTCGGCATACCGGCTCTCTCTCATCGGCGCGTGCAGCGTAATCGTGATCACGACTACCGTACTTCGCAGAAAAATTTACGCCGCGTTTTGTTCGGCGGGTTTTGCGGTAGCGCTTGCAATAATGATCGGCGCAGGACTGCTGTGCGGATTGCTAATCCCACAAGCAGGCTTGCCCCACGCCCCCAGCACAGCCGGCCCGATGGTCAAACTGCTCAGGCTCGATGTGGTCTGGCACAGTTGGTGGTTTGCGTTTTTGCTTCTAGCCACTACGGTCGGCTGCGGCACGATGCTTTTCAAATGGCGTGAATCGTTCAAATTCAAAAATCTGGGATTGCGCTCGGCGGGCCTGTTGCTGGCACACCTCTCAGTAATCTTTATCCTTGCCGGAACGTGGGTTGACCATTTCCGCGGATGGAACGGCGATTTGAATTTGGATCAAGGCACACCATCCCGCATCGTAGGACTGCTTCCCACGCCGGAAATGCTCAAACTCCCCTTCCAAATTACCCTGCTAAAGACTGAGCACATCAAAACCGCCAAATGTCCGGCGGAATCGCAGGGGAATCTATGCTATCGGGTTTTGATTACCGATGGCGAGGCAAAAACCGAAGCACTCATTCAACCCAGCAAGCCTTTCATATATAAACGAATACAATTAAGGTTCCTTTCAAAACACAGACTTGGCGTATCGCATTATCCGGGTGTGCCGCTGGTGTTTGGCGGGTTCGCGGCAATGGGCTTGGGGTTGCTGTTGCTGGCGCTGAGACCTCGGCGGGGAATGAGTCGAAGCGAGGCTGCGGCAGCCGCGATGGAAACAACGCCGGACTCCGCAAACCGCACACTCAATAGAATCGCGTTGATCTGCGGCGTTTTATTTCTCGCAATCACAACCATAACGGCGATTATCCTGCTGCCTCCAACACTTGCAGAAAAAGCCTTCGCGGGAAAATTCTTTTGGTTCCAGGTTTTCCAATGGTCGCTGGCCGCAACAACGTTGTTTTTTTTCCTGAACTGTTTTCTGAAAAAGAGCCGGGCGTTTTCGTGGATTTGCAGCGCTAGTGTGATATTTGCGCTGGGTGTGGGTGTGTTATTTTTCGCCCTGCGCTGGATGTCGCTGGGACATCCGCCCCTGCGCTCGCATTTCGAGATATTTGCACTGTGCGCATGGGCGATCATCGCGGCATACCTCGTCATAGAGATTGCTTTTCGGACGCGAATTATGGGTTTTTTCGCTTCGGCGTGCGCGTTTTTGTTTGCCGTGTTTGCAGCGACAAAGGCTAATGCATCATTCGAGATATTGCCGGTAATCCTTCACAGCCCCTGGTTCGCCCCGCACGTAATTTCGTATTTTCTGGGCTATGGCGCGATATTCGTAGGCTTTTTCTTCGCAGTCTTTGTGCTGATAATTTCCTTTACGCGCATCGGGCATACTGCCGACAATCCGGGACTGGCGTTAACGGGCGTTAACCAAATTGTCTGGGGCGGCAACTATCTAAACATCGGCAAGTGCCTGCACCGGATATTTATATTCGGTTTTGTCATGTTGACAATCGGCCTGCTGACGGGGGCGGCGTGGGGTCTGAGCGCCTGGGGCGACTACTGGGGATGGGACGCCAAGGAAGTCGCGGCCCTGCTGACGTGGGTGGCAATGCTGGCATTGGTACACATCGGGGCGACACAAAAATTCAGTGGAAGAAAAACTGCAATCGCCGCGATTGTTTGCGTAGCGGCGGTAGTGCTGGCGTGGCTGGCGTTCGACCTTCTGCCGTCCAGCACAACAAGCCTGCACTCATATAACTAATCGCCCTATCTTGCGGCCAGCATCTTTTTGGTCTGCGAATTCAACCGCAGCATCAACAGGCAAGCCGCCAGGAAAAACGCACACGCAACGCCGAACGAGACATGAGCGCCAAACAGCACCAGAAGGCCCACGCCAAGCGACGGCGCAATCAGACCGCGTAAGCCAACAACGAAAATGTGAACCGACATGAAGCGGCCCACAGCACCGGGCTGGCCTTTCTGACCGGGCTTAGGTTTTCCGGCAAACTCCAACGCACCCAGATTCCATACGATATCTATCCCACTCATCGCCATACCCTTTATCGCATAACCGAAATAAAACACCAGCATCGCATACTGTTTTATATCCGGGCTAGCGGCGACAAGGGCAACGGTTATCATCATAAGCGCCCAAACCACCAGAATGCAATATGCCAGAGCCGCAGTATGAATCGGGCCGAAACGATCTATCAACCTACCCCACACGGGATAAAACAGGATATTCATCAACGGCGGAATAATGAAAAGCGCAGTGGCGGCCTGCGTATAACTGGCGCCAAGTGTGCTAACCAAAAAGATAACCATCACAGGCTCGCACATTATGAAGCCCATGCCGTAGAGAAAGAAATTTCTTTCGAATTTCCTGAAGCCCGGGTTGGTTTTGAGCAAAACGAAGATGTCGCGGAAAGATTTTCTAAATGTAGCCAGCATTCCTTCGCGCTTGCCGCTGATCGCAAGTTCCGCCGCTTCGGGCTTGAATTTGCGCAGTTTGATACGTGCCTGTATCGCACAGGCAAAAAAACCCGCTATGCCCGCTATGGGCAGGATAATCCGATAAGCCAAAGGATGCCCGTCGAGCCCCTTGCTGCAACCAAACGAGATTAAAGAGGCAATCACTACGCCATATGCCAGCGAATGACCTAAGATGCGTCCGCGCTCGCTATCGGCAAGATTGTGCGCAAGGATACTGTTGCGGATCGGCATGATGGCCGAGGCCGCAAAGACTGGCATAACGGAAGCAAAAATAAAATATCCGGTGTTCTCTCCGGTAACGCTGATGAACAAAAGTGGGCCATAACCGATAGCGCCGAAAACAAGAATCGCCCAACGGGTCGATCTGCCGCGCAAATAACGTTGCCAGAACGGGCCAAACAGGAATACAGAAAAAACCAGTGTGCTGTGCAGGGCCATATACCAGGCGCTGGCTTCGAGCGTCTTTCGTAGCGTCAGGCCCATCAGCACAAACGCGCCATTGCACAAAGATGCTACCAGCGTCGCACGCAAAAGGTGGTAATATGTGTAACCGCTGTAAAACGGCAAATCTTTTCTGGAAAGAAATATCTTCTTCCAGGCTTTGTTTACTGTGGGATTCATTGCGCTCAAAACCAGAAAAATAGTGCATGTAATTATAACCGTCCCGCGATTGCTCTTGACGGCGGGAAAATGATACAATAGAATTTACTAAAAGCATCTAAAAAATGGGATTAATACCGGTTTTTCTCTGACCGTAGCTAACTAACATTCGACTCGGAGGTACCAGGTATGCTATGTCACAAATGTGGCAAGACTCTCGCCAAAGACGACCCACAAATCGCCGAAGAAGGATTGGACTGTCCATACTGCGGCGCGGTGCTGCTCAAGACTCCCTTACACGATCCCGATAGCCTTGACATCCCCGACCGACAACAGATAGACGAAACAGAAACCGAGGAAGACGACTGATACCGCCCGTAAAAATACTCGCCATACACGCTAGCG
>CAYSUZ010000143.1:0-4897 GCA_964434335.1 uncultured Planctomycetota bacterium
CCGCCGGTAGAGCCAACGTCATTCAAAACACCGCTTTGCCAGATATTGATATCTGCCCCTACTTCTATCCTGCCGCCGAGAATGGTTAAGACCGCCGATGTTTTCGGATCATAATAAAAATATTCTGATGCCTGTGATATATTGAGACTCCCGCCCACAAGCAATCTTCCTTCTACAAGGCGGTATTCGGCGGTATTATTATAATCTGCATAATAGCGATAGTAGCCAGCGTAAGAATGTACAACGTCAACTTCTCCGTAATAATACCTTTGTCCTATTTGAAGCGAATCGCTCAGATTTATGGTGCCACCGGTCTGGTGGAATTCCCCGCGAGAATTCATCGTATTTCCAAACACACTCAAGAACGCATCTCCAAGACGCATGTCGTTTGCGTATATCTCGCCGCCCTCAAAATAAAACTTTCCCGTGCCGTTCTTTGCGATGCTTATGTCGCCTCCCATGGTCAGCGTTCCACCGCTCATATGATAACTCGTGTTGAAAGAATCGGTTGACATAATGTATCTACCACCAACGAATAAGCTGCCACCGATATCCACAGTCCCTGCATATTGATAATAGGAAGCTGACGAGGATCCGTAGCCTTCAATACTCATATAGTTTGCAATATTAACGATTCCGCCATACTGGTATATGGCAGTTTCGACATCTGCTTCACCGAATACATTGATCTCACCAGCCACCAGGGTACCGCCGTTTTCAATTGTAATAGAACTGTTGTGGCCATAATACGACGTTCCAAGTCCAATAGCATTGGTGCCGACGTCTACGACGCCTCCACTTTTTATGGTCAATCCGGCGGCACTGGCCAGATGGGACGATTCTGAACGAAGCGTGCCGTATACCTCGACAGCCATCGGCAACGTGAAACTCATTGTCAGATCCTCTCCGGCAGCGACGACAAACTTGTCGCTCATTTCCATTACTGTGCCCGCTATGGATGCTGTACCGAAGATTGCAGCAATATCGTAACCGGTTGGCACAACTATCAACGTATCCGCTTCGGACGTGAAAGTGGCCGACGACGCGTCGATGAAATTCGCTTCGGAGATATTCAGGGTGCCGTACTGACCGACGGATATCGAGCCATCTTCGCCTGCGAAATCAACCGCGCCCTTAATGGTGCTGTAACCCCATCCATCAATCCTCTTTTGCGAGCCGATGGTCAGTGCGTATCCCTCGGCTATATCCAGGGTGCCGCCACTCAATCCGATCACATTGGCCGTGCATGTCCAATCGGCTTGCAGCGCAAAGGTGCCCTGCCAGTAAATACTGATTGAACTCGTAACATTCAGCGATCCGCCGGAATACACATAGGCGGCCTGCTGTGAATACATGTTGTTGCCAATTGACAGTCCGGCAATTTCAACGGCTCCGCCGGTCTGTAAGAATCGACTGGATTCATACGAGCGAATACGCAGATTCTCTCCCCTCAACTCCCCTCCGGATATCAGGTATTCACCACTTCCATTAATCCCCAGCTGAAGCTCGGAAAATAAAACTTCTCCCCCACTTTGATTAAAAACGCCTTCACCATTTCCACCAATGCTAATTCCCTCAACATCAATCATCCCGCCAGTCAGGTTATATACATCTGCCACTCCGGGGATTCCGGACTGATTCCCAACAAGGATACCTCCTGTTACAGTTCCGCCGGATTGATTGATTTCCGCATATGTCGTCGAACGAAGATGCAGATATCCATCTATCGTGCCGTCCTCTATGTTTGAAACTCCCCCACCGATGTAGATAACATTTGAGTATGTACTTGAGGGTATCAACGCTCCACCGTCCGAGACGGTAACGCCATTGTTAAACCAGGCGTTTTCAAACAACAATGTCCCTTTAACGTCCACGTGATCATTGATTTCCAATGGTCCTTCTATGGTATGCCCGGAAGGAATGGTCAAGGTACCGCCGGAGACATGCACCAGCCCGTCCGTAGCGAACGAACCGAAACTCGTGGGATCAACTCCGGACGGCAGTATCAGCAGACTTTGCGCTCCACCCTGAAACGAAGCAGCGCTCACGTCGCCTACCGTGGAATCCGACAGGTTGAGGATGCCCGAACCCAGTTCCAGCGAAAAGCCACCAGAACCCAGATTGAAAGAACCAAACATCTGATCGATACTGTCAATAACCAGAGAACCAGCATCGAGGCTATATGTCACTCTTTCAGTCATCTTGACGGATCCCAATTCGCATGACCCGCCGTATTGGTTAAAAACTCCCCCAACACTATTACCCAGATAGTCTGAACTGAGTATTAAACTCTCGGCACTTAAGTCGCCAGCGTACAAATTGTATTCGGCAACATCTTCCGTGGAACGCATAAATATTCGACTAACATCAACCGTGCCGCCATACTGGTTGAACCTGCCGTAATAAATATCCATGTCCAGAGACACATCGTCATCACCCGTCAGCGCCCCATCCAGCAGATTGTATTCTCCATATGTGCCATCATGATAAATCCTACTCATATCGGGATTGAATGTATAATAACGATTCCGGCCAATACTCATGTTGGCATAGCTGACACCATCAAAAGATTGGTGGCTATAAATAGTAAGGTCTCCATCATCCTGTATAAAAAGACCATCGTCAACATGGAAACTATTACTGGCAGCATCATCGGATAGGCGCACTGTTCCACCATTGTCTATATAAACGGAATCAGCAGATGTTGGCGGGCCGCTGGGATCCCAGTTGCTGCCGACACTCCAGTCGCCGTCGGCGACATCCCAATAATAATCATCAGCGAAGGCCGCGACGGAAATTGCCGCGCAGAAAAAAACGGTGAGCGTAGTGGTGAGAAATCTTTTTCTATCCTGCATCCTCTACTCCTTATTCAACTTACAAAACAATACACGAAAACAAAAACCCGCAACTTTCTTTACTTTGTATCAAAAACATCTCTTCTCTACTTATATAGACACTTGGGAAAGCCAAAAGTGCTAAAAAAAATCGAAAAAAGTGACGATTTTTGTAACTTTTTTTTCAATGCCGGGAAGGTTGCATCTAAAATCCGTGTAAATCCAAAAAAAACAGCCCTGTTCTGATTTAATGCGCGATTATCCACCAATAAAAAAACGGCGCACCTTCCTTTAGAATCAAGAGAAGTGCGCCATCTGTTTTCTTGAGGGGGTGTTTATTTGAGTCGTCTGCGAGCGGCCTAATTCTCCGGCACGATTCGGGCAACGCGGACGCGATAGATGCGGCGTTTGTCGCTGCGCAGGATGGTTATGACTGCGCCGTCGCAGGTGATCTTTTCGTTTTGCGTGGGCACGCGACCGATCAGGTCGAAGACCAGCCCGCCGACAGTTTCGTATTCGGCGCTTTCGGGCAGCGATGTGCCCAGCGCTTCGTTTATTTCGTCGATGTGGGCGGTGGCTTCGGCTTCGATGATGTTTTCGCTGATATTTTTGACGGGCGGAACTTCGTGCGAGTCGAATTCGTCGCGGATCTCGCCGACGATCTCTTCGAGAACGTCTTCGAGCGTGACGATGCCTGCTGTGCCGCCGTATTCGTCGAGGACGATAGCGAGGTGGACTTTTTTGGCCTGGAATTCGCGCAGCAACTCGGCGATCATTTTGGATTCGGGCACGAGCAGCGGGTCGCGCAGTATTCGCCGGATGGTGTCGGGTTTGGCCGGGCTATGGACGAATTCGAGCAGGTCTTTGACGTAGAGCGTGCCGACGATGTTGTCGCGGTTCTCCAGATAGGCCGGTATGCGCGAATAGCTGTGCTCGGCGCTGAATTTGACGGCTTCGTCGAAGGGCGTATCGGCGGCGATGCTGACCATCTTGACTCGCGGGGTCATAATCTCGGCGACGTCGCAGTCTTCCATGTCGAGGATGCTGCGGATCATTTCTTTTTGCTCTTCTTCGATTACGTCGCGGCGCTCACCCTCGTCGACTGCCGACATCACGTCTTCGGTGATGCGTTCTTCTTCGGAGACGAGGTTGCTCATTCCGAAAATTCGATCAGCCAGACCCGTACCTCCGCGTACCATCAGGGTAAGCGGGCGCAGAGGGATTCCGATGACGTGGAGCCACTTGCGGACGATTATCGGTGAGCGTGTTGAGATGCGGATGCCGATGCGAATGGCGATCAGTCGCATGACTGCACCCAAAACCAGGGCGGTACCGATTAATTCGGCGATGGTGAACGGGGAATGGTCGCTCTCGTTAAGAAGCGTGCCGAGCGGATAGAGAATCATCCAGCATATCAGTCCGCCCAATGCGATCAGCCTGACCGAAAAGGCAATTTCCCTTTTGTGGTACAACAGCGAATGCAGATGCCCGTTTTCAGTTTCGTTTTTTAGCAATCCCCGCAGACGCTTGCCCGTTAGGGCCATCAGCGCGCCTTCCGCCAGGGAGAACAAGCCACCGGCCAACAGACAGGCGGCGGCTGGTAAGAATGTTTCCAAAATTCTACTATCCTAAAAGAACAAAAAGTTGCGTATACTCTTTGTATTATACGCATATCGCCGGATTTAGCAACCCGTATTCATGGTCGGCTGGCATAACTGATTTTTATCCCGGCGGGCGATATTTTTATATCGTCGATCTCGTCGGGCAGTCTGAAACTCAATCTTGTGTCCGATGTGCGCTGGAATTCATCACCGAAGGCACTTTGGATTTTGCTCTCTACAAATTCGTCGATCTTGCCGCGCATCTCTTCGAGCAAAGGCGCGAGAATCGAGTCCTTGAGCGAGGTCTGGCCCAAAACCAGATCCTGCATCTCGAAGTCGACAACACGGTCTTGCGTAACCAGTCGGTATTCGGTGCTGAAGTTTACGTGCCGCTGGAATTCCTCCGGTATCGCCTCGCCGGAGCGTTCTTTGATAAGACCGGCGAGCGTTTCGAGGTCGATA
>CAYSUZ010000144.1:0-4882 GCA_964434335.1 uncultured Planctomycetota bacterium
CCTTGTTGCGTTCTTTGATTATTGCGTTGGCTTCCTTGTTCTTGCCAATCGCGCGCAAGCCTTCCGCACGACCGTTATAGGCGTGGCGGCGCAGTGAAACGACCAGCTGCATATTATCAATGGATTTGTGCCGTAAGGCAATCTTTTCTGCGAGTTTTTCCAGGAGCGCCTGTACTCGTTGCGCCTCGGCCTTGTTGCCCGCGATGATAGCGGCTTTGAGGAAGCCCGCAAGCCGCTCGGCAGTGCCGGTGATCGACGTGTAGCACGAACCGGTTTCGCGGAATGCCTGCAACGTGCGTACTGCGGTCATTTGATGCCCAAGTTTAGTCAACGTGGCTTTAATCGCGGCGATTGATTCTTCTTCGTAAAGCGTAAATTTTGGTTTGGCCAGCGCCACTTCGATTGCTGCCAGATAGCGCTCTTTGGCGGCGGCGGGATCGCTGCCGGGCTTCGAGTGGCCTGCGCCTTTGGCCGCATTTATTATTGAAAAGACACCGTTGTCAGGGTCCAGCGCCTCAAGGTTGGCCAAGACTTTTTTGAACTCACCTGCCAGATCACCTGGCTCTCCGCCCTCCATGCCCATCTCAAGTTTATCCATCGCCTGCATCATTCCGTACAGCGCGACCCGGTTTTTCACGACCTTGTTTTTCAATGCGCCCATCCCCATTCGCATCAGATTCCCCGGAGTCATTAGCAAAAGCGCCCCCGCAACTATCTGCTCGTCGTCGGAGTTGTGCGCCAGCATCTCGACCTCGTAGGGGTCGACCGCCATCATTTTCGAGACCAAGTATTTCGCCGGGACGTCCGTGTCGAATTTGCCGTGACCGATTTTGTCGATCTCGGTAATAAGTATTTTTACACGTTCTTTGGTGTCGATATCCTTGACTGCGGCGACCTTTTTGGAATACGCCCCGAGCACCTGGCTCCACACAAGGTCGGTATTAATATCTCCGATTTGTGCGTATGCGCTGGCACAGGCCGCGTCATTCCCGCGTTTCATCGTCGCTGCCGCAAGCAGGTAGCGATAATGTGCGTTGTTTTTTTCTTGTACTATCAGGCGGGCTAACACTTTACTGACAGCATACTCGTCGGTTGTGCGCATCATGGTCAATATCGTTTGCAGATCGCTGGGCTTTGCGCCTTCGCCGCGCAGAAAAAGATCGGCGCTTTTCAGGGCATTGATAAATTTCGACTCCACGCCCACTTCAAACTGCCAGTTGCCCGAAAGCGGATTGTTGGCGACTTCGTAATTCAACAAATCCCAGTCGAAGCGCTTGCGTTCATGGTAGGTCTTCGCGTTTCCCTGCCACCATTTCGTCCACTTTGCCGCGTCCGCCAGCAGATCGCAGGCCGTGATTCTGGTTAGAACCACACCCGTTAGCCCGCGAAAATAACTGCCCTTCGATTCCGATGCGAGCCGCGCGATCAGCAACGGTATGCAACGTTTTTGCTCCAGAAATGTTGCGCCAAGTATTGCCATCATCCCGCATTCCTGCTGGCTCGATTTCAGGTATTGCTCCAGCGTTGCCCGTGCAGGCTCGTTGCCAGCCCATGCTGATAGCGTCAGGGCCAGCATCGCCGGGGCGCGCAGCTTTTTGTTGTTGCACAGTTTCGCCAGTTTGCCAGCGCTGTTTGTCTCTACGTATGCTGTTGCGACCGAACTTTTTGTGCCGAACCGCTTGCGCAGAAATTCCAGCACTTTTGCTTGCTTCATGGTTTTCGTGAGGCTGGCTTCCACTTCGGCTGGTTTGTTGGCAATGGTTGTTGTGTTGCTTATGCTTGCCTTGTCGCTGAGAGTATTTTTGTCGCCTGCGGTCGTTACCGTCGCGCAGGAGCCGAACAGCACTACTAGCGAAATGCATAATATGGTTTTAGTTTTCATGGCCCACCATCCATTTTAAATTATTATTCTTGTACGCGTTCGATTACTGCGCCGAGCGCGCGAAGTTTTTTCTCAATGCCGTCGTATCCGCGATCAATGTGGTATACGCGCAGGATTTCCGTGTTGCCTGTGGCCACAAGCCCCGCCAGCACCAGTGCCGCTGACGCTCGCAAGTCCGAAGCCATTACCTGAGCGCCGGAAAGTTCTTTCTGGCCCAGGATAATTGCCGTGGGGCCTTCCTTGCGGATTTGCGCGCCCATCCTGTTTAGTTCCGCGACGTGCATGAACCGGTCGGGATAGATTTTTTCGGTAACCACGCTAATACCGTCCGCCAGCGCCAGTGCCGTTATCAACTGCGCCTGGATATCGGTCGGGAAACCTGGATATGGCAAAGTCGTTACGTCTGTTGATGCGAGTCGTTCTCCTCGCTTGACCCGCACCAGGCCGTTTTCCTCGTAGACGTGCGCACCGATTCCGGCGAGTTTGTCTACTACTGCCCGTAGGTGTTTGAGCCGCGCACCCTTGATTGCGATGTCGCCGCGTGTTATCAGCGCCGCCAGGATAAATGTTGCCGCTTCGATTCTGTCGGGGACAACTTCGTAGTCGCAGCCGCCGAGAGCCGTCACTCCCTCAATCACCAGCGTCGGAGTTCCCGCCCCCGAAATTTTTGCACCCATCGCGCTAAGGAATGCCGCGAGGTCGGCGATTTCCGGCTCGCAAGCCGCGTTTTCGATTGTTGTGATTCCCTCAGCCAACACCGCCGCCATCAACACATTCGCTGTGCCGGTAACCGTCGAGCCGAACGCGCCGCCGAGATAGATGTCCGCGCCGCGCAATCCCTTCGTCTCGGCCATGATGTAGCCGTGCTCGATTTTTATCTCTGCGCCGAGCGCGCGTAGACCTTTTATGTGTAGGTCGATCGGGCGAAGCCCGATAACGCATCCGCCGGGAAGCGAGACTTTTGCTTTTCCGCGTCGTGCCAACAACGGCCCCAGCACGCAAAAACTTGCTCGCATCTGTCGCACCAAATCGTAAGGCGCTTCGATCAGCGACTCATTGCGCGTCTGGCATTGCACTTTCGTGCCGGTTTGCTCGACCTCCACGCCCAGCTCGCTCAACAGCGCCCGCATCGTACGTATATCGCGCAGGTCTGGCACGTTGCGCAGCGTGCACGGCTCGGTGGTCAGCAACGTCGCGGCCAGCAATGGCAATGCCGCATTCTTTGCGCCCGAAATCTCAACCACTCCGTTGAGTTCGCGTCCGCCTTCTATGATAAATTTGTCCATTCTTATTCGTGTCCAGATGCCTATCGTTTGGTTTGTGCTGCCACTACGCGGCCAACACCTTGGTAATCTTTGATTGTTTGGATATCGCTGGCCGACAATTTTTCGGCGAATATCGCCGAGATTTCTTCGGTACGGCCTGCGCCTGCTTCGACCATCGCCCATCCGCCGTCGTGCAGAACTTTGTTTGCGTTGCTCGCGAGCACGCGATAGAATTTCATCGCGTCGCCTTCTGCCAGCAATGCCCCTTTTGGCTCGTGCAGTCGCACATCGGGCATGACTTCCGGCCATTCGCGCTCGGAAATATAGGGTGGATTCGACACCAAAAAATCCACCTTGCCCGCATAACCCCCCGCCGCAAGCGGTTCTAGCATATTGCCTGCGATAAATTCTATCCGATCAGCTACGCCGTGTCGTTCGGCGTTTTCGCGCGCTATCGCAAGCGCGGCCTGCGAGATGTCGACCGCGACAAACCGCGTTCGTGGCAGCCGTGCTGCCAGCGATATTGCGATGCATCCGCTGCCTGTGCCGATATCGGCGATAAGCATCTCGGCGTTTTTGTTGGCGATACGAGCGAGCGTTCCCTCGACGATGAACTCTGTTTCGGGACGCGGAATCAATACGTCTGGCGTAACGCGGAATGCCATCGACATGAATTCGCGTTCACCTACGATGTAGGCTGTCGGTTTGCGCTCAACCCGCTCACGGACAAAGCCGCGAAATTTTGCGCGTTGCTCGTCATCAACTATGCTGTCGAAATTCGTGTACAACTCAATGCGCTTCAACCCTGCCGCATGCGCCAGCAGCACCTCGGCGTCAAGCCGTGGGCTGGGGATGTCGTTTTGAGCGAAGTAGTCCTGTGTCCACTTCAGCAGTTTGGCGATTGTCCAGGTTTCGTTGGTCATGGCAGACTGCGACTACTCGCCCTTGATTTCAAAAGTTTCTTCGTTTTCGACCCACCACTGCTCCCACTTTTTAATGGCGGCCGTGCGCTTGGTCTCGTCGTCGTCGCTGAAAAAACCGTGAGTTCTTTTGACCATGTCCTGCAATGCGTCGATACAGCTCTTGCGTATGCTTTCGTTTTTAGATTTCAGGCCTTCGATTAATGCGGGAATAGCCTCTTTTACGCGCATGGTGTAAAGCGCACTGATGCAGGCCATGCTGACTTGCGGATCGGCCTGCGGGTCTTTTACGATGTTTGCGAGGTCTTCGGCGAAGGGTGAGAGCTTGAGCCAACCGGCTGCGCGCACCGCTGCCAGCTGAACACCTGCATCCTTGTCTTCAAGTGCGAACGCGATTATCGCAATCGTGCGCTTGAGGTTGTTTTGCAGATTGCCCTGAATTTCCTTCGGCATATTGGATATCTTATGTTGCAGACTGGAGGCAACATTTGCGGTAAGCGTGATGCTGTTCTTGCGCAGTTCGCTGTTTTTGTTTTCGAGTCGTGCTGCGATTTCTTCGAAGAAAAATATTCCCGGCTCATAGCCCGTCGCCATTTTCTGGTTGTTTACAAGGCTGGTGACAATGGTTTGTGTTTTTGCTTTAAGCGGGGCAATTTCCAAAATGACATCAGCAGCCTTGGCGGCCCCAGCGTCATCGAGCGATTTGGCCCGTGCTTCTGCGATGTTGATGGCTTTTTGCGCAAAGAGGAAAGAGCCGTCGGCCAGTGCAATTTTTGTCAGCAAGACATATCCTTCGATACTGTCAGTGTTCTTTG
>CAYSUZ010000145.1:0-4876 GCA_964434335.1 uncultured Planctomycetota bacterium
AGCCCCAGTTATCTTCCCATGCGGAATTGTAGAGACTGTAGATGCCTTCGACTTCATCTTCAATCTTTTTCATATTCACGGGGCGAATGGTGTAGCCGCGCTTTGTGCAGATATCGGCGACGCGCTTGGCTTTTTCGGGTAGTCCCGGTGCATCGTAGGCGTAGCTAATTAGGTCGTGACCCTTTTGCAGACCCGCCTGATCCATGAGAGCAGGGTATTCGGGTGGATTGTAGGGCATCATGATTACGGGTGGCCTGTCGAAGCCTTCGACAAGCATTCCGCATTCATAGTTGGTAGAGGGATTCATCGGGCCGATCATGGTGTTGATGTTGCGGGCGCGTAACCAATCTCTTGCCGCATTAATAAGCGCATTCGTGATTGCACGTGTGGTCTCGGGGGGCGCGCTTAAGTCGCACTCGAAAAAGCCGAAGTAGCCAATCTGTTCGCCGTGGTATTCGAAGTAACTGCGGTCTTCGATTGCGGCGATCCTGCCGACGATCTTGCCCGCGATCTCGGCGAGGAACAATTCTATTTCGGCGTGCTCGTAGAAGGGATGCCGCGATGTGTTGAAGATGCTTTTTTGCTCGACAAGCAGCGGCGCTACCCAGTTGGGATTGTTGCGATACAGCGCGTACGGCAGGTGAATGAACAACCGCTTCTCTTTTTTGCTTCTGACGGGTGTTACATTGACTTCCATGTTGATCAGATGATTCCGATTTCCTTGCCAGCGGTTTGAATGGCGTTGAGCGCAAAATCTATCTCTTCGTCCGTGTGCGTTGCCATGAAGCTCGTGCGGATGAGCGCGTGCTCCGGTGGTACGGCGGGCGAGATAACAGGATTGACGAAAACGCCCATTTCGTGGAGCATTAGCGTCATTTTGAATACGCCTTCGTTGCTGCGGACAAATATGGGAATGATCGGCGTTACGCTGCTGCCGGTGTCGAAGCCCATATCGTCGAGACCCCTTTTCATCTTGTGAGTAATGTCCCAGAGGCGCTTGCGGCGCTGTGGTTCTTCGATGATGATGTCGAGTGCCTTGTCGACGGAGGCAACGTTTGAGGGCGGTATGCTGGCGCTGAAGATGACTTCGCGCGATAGATGCTTTATGAAGTGGATGACCGATGCTTTGCCTGCCACGAAACCGCCGAGCGAGGAGAAGGTTTTGCTGAACGTGCCCATAATCAGATCGACCTTGTCCTGCAGGCCGAAATGTTCGGCTGTGCCGCGACCGTGCTCGCCCATGACGCCGATACCGTGTGCGTCGTCGACGAAAACTCGTGTGTTGTACCTCTCGGCGAGATCGACTATACCCGGCAGGTCTGCCAGGTCGCCTTCCATGCTAAAAACGCCGTCTACGATGATGAGTTTGGGCGCATCGGATGGGATTGCTTCGAGTATGCGCTTGAGATCGTCCATGTCGTTGTGGCGGTATTTGCGAATCTGCCCGAAACACAGGCGGCATCCTTCGATGATGCTTGCGTGGTCGAGGCGGTCGATGATTACATAGTCGCCCTTGCCGACGATGGTCGAGATTACGCCGAGGTTGGTTTGGAAGCCGGTGCTAAATATCAGTGAGGCTTCTTTTTGCATGAAGTCGGCGAGCTTTTCTTCGAGTTTGACGTGTATGTCGAGTGTGCCGTTGAGGAATCTGGAGCCTGCGCAACCGGAACCGTATTTTTTTACGGCGTTGATGGCGGCATCTTTTACGCGCTGGTCAGTGGTCAATCCGAGGTAACTGTTCGAACCCATCATGATGAGTTTTTTGCCGCCTATTAGGACCTCTGTGTCCTGGGCAGATTCAAGCGGGCGAAAGAACGGATATATTCCTTGCGCTATCATATCGCGGGCATCTGTGAAACTGCCGCACTTGTCAAACAAGTCTTTTTCTTTGTTCAATGCATCACACATCACTTTTGTTCCGATTCTTAGTGGTTATAGCGAAAAAAAATAGGCCCCCTGCAAATTACATAAGGGGCTATTGTAGCGCCAAGTAATGTCATATTCAAGCGAAAACCCGCTTGTCGTATCTTATAAAATCGGCCCGCCAAAGCGGACCGACTTTTGTTGCTGTAGTCCAAAGCCGCGCGGATTATGCCTCGAACAGCTTGCCCTTTTTGTGTGCGATTTCCAGCGTGTTGACGATGTCGGGGTCGAGTATGGTGCCTTCCATCTCGTGGAGTTTTTCGATAGCGTCTTTGATCATCATTGGCTGTGCGTTGGAGTTGGTCATCGCGGTAAATTTGTCGAAATAGTTCGCCACCGACACGACTCGTGCCATGAGCGGGATATTTTTACCTTTCAGGCCGTCGGGCAGTCCTGTGCCCGCGAAGTGTTCGTAGGTGTGGCGGATGCCGGGCAGTACGAAATCCAGCCCACCGATTTCCTTGATAACCTTTTCGGCCAATCGAATCTGTGCCATGCGTGCTGTGCGGTCTTCACCGGCGGTGGCTTCAATTTCGGAATCGGTCGCACCGATCTTGCCGACGTTGTGCAAAACGCCTGCGATTTGGAAACGGCCACGCTGCTCTACGGTCAGGTCGAGTTCGTTACAGATTGCGCCGACATATTTTGATACGCGCTCGGAGTGCCCCAGTGTCGAGGGGTCGCGCATGGCGATCGCGGAACTGAGTGCGCGGATTGTGCGGAAGTAGAGTTCGCGCTGGCTTTCGGAGGACTTCATGTTTTGCAAAGCCAGTCCCATCTGAATCGCGATAAGGGCCACTATTTCGAGGTTCTCCGGCGAGAAGCCTTCTTTGACCTTGGACGACGACAGATAGATGACGCCTGATACCTTGCCTGCTGCAATCAGGGGGGCGCAGATGACTGAGCGCAATTGGCTCCCGGCTACGGTTTTGCTGCGGCTGAAACGCTCGTCCTGCGAGGCGTCGGAAGAGAGAACTGCTTTGCCGAATTCCATGACACGACCGGTAACGGCGCCGCTAACATGTAGCGCCTTGCCTTTTTCGATGATGCTTTCGAGGACTTTGAGTTTTCCGCCGGGAACGCGCGTCAAAAGGTGCGATTCTTCGGCGTCAACCGCTTCGATTGCGATTTGGAGCAATCTCTGGATCAATTTGCGGCGGTTGCGTTCTTCGCCGATTATCTTGCCGGTGCGATAGAGTATTTGTAGCCGCTCGCTTTCGACGGCCTTGTCGCCCGCACTCTTATGGCTTTCGCGGAGGGTTTTCAGGTCGATAACCATCGTCGAACCTGCGGCGTTGGCTCCGGTTTGATTGTTTGCGGCGGTTATCTCTTCATATATAAGTTCGGACTGGCCTATGCGTATGCGGTCGCCGAAATTGAGTATTTCCAGATTGATTTCCTGCTCATTGACGAATACGCCGTTTTTGCTGCTCAGATCCTGGAGGAAATATTTGTCGCCGATGCGGAACACTTCGGCGTGCCTGCGCGAAGCGCCGTTGTCGGCCAGCGGGATTTCAATATTCTGATCGCGCCCGATAATGAGACTATCCTGCTTGTTGGTGATGTCGGGGCTTTTGGTTAGTTCGATATCGTGTATCGTACCTGTATTGGGGCCACTTATTATTCTTAGTCTGGGCATATGTTCTCCTGTTAGTCTTCGCGCGTTTGCAGCGTGCCATCGACCATGGTCAATACACGTCCAGCTTTGTGCGCCAGTTCCCAGTTGTGCGTAACTATAACGAAAGTCTTTTTGCTTTCTTCGTTTAGCCGCCAGAGCAGGTTTTCGATTTCCCCGCTGGTGCGGCTGTCCAGATTGCCGGTGGGTTCGTCACAGAGGACTAATTCCGGGTCGTTCATCAGCGCCCTGGCGATGGCGATACGCTGCCTTTCGCCACCGGATAATTGTTTGGGTTTGTGCGTGATTCTGTCGCCCAATCCCACGCTTTTTATAATCTCTTCGGCGCGTTCGCGCAACCTTTTTTTAGCGCCCAGCCATCCAAGCGGGCCTTTATCGACCATCGCCGGCAGAAGGACGTTTTCGAGCGCGTTTAGCTCCGGCAGGAGGTGGTAAAACTGGAAGACAAAGCCGAAGCGGGTGTTGCGTATTTTTGCGCGTGCTGTGGCGGATGTTTTTGTGATGTCTTTGTCGTAGAAGGTAACTTTGCCTCTATCGGGCGAGTCGAGCAGGCCCAGTATATGCAGCAAAGTACTTTTGCCCGCGCCCGATGTGCCCACGATCACCAACATCTCGCCTTTGGTAACGTCAAGGTTTGCGCCTTTGAGTATTTGCAATGGCCGCGAGTTGCTCTTATAGGTTTTGTGGATGTCGCTTGCTTTTAGAATACTACTCATATCTTAGTGCCTTTACTGGGTGGATACTCGCCGCGCGTACGGCGGCGATCGAACTACTCAATACGCTGACTAGCATTGCCAGCGCGCAGATTTGGATGATGTCGGTAAAGACTATCTGCGACGGTATCTTATCCAATTTATAAATTTCTTTGTCGAAGAGGGTTATGCCGAAATGGTTTTCAACGAAGTCGGCGATTTCGTTTATGTTGTTCGATGCCAGAGTCCCCAGAGCAATTCCGATTATTATGCCAAGCAATCCGATGAATACGCCCATCAAAAGAAAGAGGAATACCGTTCCCTGTGCCGTGCCACCGACGGCTTTCATTATGCCGATGTCTTTGCGTTTTTCGAAGACCATCATGACCAGTATCGCCATCACGACGAAGCCTGCGCCGATGATGATGAAAAGCACGATAATCGAAAGTATGCGCAGGTCGTTTTGGATCGCGCTTAATTCGTTGCGGTGCATCACTCGCCACGTTTTGATTGTATAAAACATCCCGAATTGACAATCAAGCGCATTGCCGCTGCCAATGAAGTTGATGCGCGTATTCTGCTGGCCGCTAAGGGCGTTGGCGATGGCGTGTATCGCTTTTCTGGG
>CAYSUZ010000146.1:0-4868 GCA_964434335.1 uncultured Planctomycetota bacterium
TCCCTGCCTTTATCCCCGCAGTCCGCGTCGCCCTGCACAAAAAAACTAACTTCACCAAACGAAAACTCCTCAGATCCAAGCCACACAAGCCGACCAAAAGGTAGAATTGACACCGCAGCGCAGCCCTGATATATTCCCTCATCCTACGGAGAAAAAGAGGTTGCGCAAAAACTTACAACATGAATCTTACTTCCGCCAATCACGCGACCCAGCCAACGGGCTGGTGCTTGCGCTGCCGTTGCTCGCTCTATACGAGGCCGTTCTCTTCGCCAGCAACTCGCCTACCCGCAACCGCTTCGACTTTATTTCCCACTGGATAGCAAAATCGGGACAGGCCGGGCCAATTATTTTCAACTCCGTCCTTATCTGCGCCTGCATCGTCGCCATCATCTATCTCAACCGCAACCGGCGCATGCATCCGACGCTGTTCGTGCCGATGCTCGCCGAAAGTTTCGTCTACGCCATCGCAATGGGCGCAGTAGTTATCTACGCGATGAATTTCGCCGTCGGCCTGCTCCAGACCAACGCGCAAGTCGGCGAACTCCTGCTCAAAATCGGCCTCGCCGTCGGCGCAGGCGTCTACGAAGAAATCGCCTTCCGCCTCCTTCTGCTGGGGCTGGGATTCCTTTTTCTCCGCCGCGTCATCCACTGGCATTCAGGCCCAGCCTACGTCACAGCGGTTATTTTCGCTGCGGCCGTATTCTCGCTGTGCCACTTCAACATCCCCTCATTCGACAACTTTGAGGCAAACGCCTTTTTCTTCCGCTTTGGCGCGGGCATCGTCCTCGGCGCAATCTTCTGTCTGCGCGGCATCGGCGTCGCCATCTACACCCACGCGCTCTACAACGTACTCCTGCTACTAAAGGGAGCCTCATGACCGCAAAAAGAAAAATCATCCTCGGCATCACCGGCGCAAGCGGCGCGACCTACGCGCTGCGAACCCTTGAAGCGCTGGCGAGGGCCGGATGCGAGATACACCTCTGCATCTCCGAACCGGGCCGTCGCGTCATGGAAATTGAAACCGGCCTGCAACTCCCGACCGATCCCTCCGGCCTTGCGAAACTGATCAACGCGCCAACCGAAAACATCCATCTCATCGCACCCGACGACTTCGCCTCCGCCATCTGCAGCGGCAGCGCCCGCTTCGACGGCATGGCCGTTGTGCCCTGCTCAATGCGTACACTCGGCGCGATAGCCTGCGGCTGCGGCGACAACGCCATGCACCGCGCCGCCGACGTCACGCTCAAGGACCGCAGGCCGCTGATTCTCGTCCCGCGCGAAACACCGCTCAGCACGATACACCTGCGCAACATGCTCGAACTCGCGCGCGCCGGAGCAACCGTTCTGCCCGCCTGTCCGGGCTTCTACCACAAGCCCCAAAGCGTCGCAGACCTCGTCGATTTCGTAGTCGCGCGGCTGCTTGATGCGCTGGGTGTGCAAAATGATCTCGTCAAGCGATGGCCCGAACAATGAGCCGCACCGCCGCAACGCTAAAAATGTTCCTCCGCGACATCAAACTCGCCCACACCATCTTCGCGCTGCCCTTCGTCATCGCCGCTGTCGTCGCAGCACTGCGCCAAAACGGACTGCTCGACGGCGAGATAGACGCCGGTGCGATAGCGTGGAAATCTTTCTGGATACTCGCGGCAACCTTCGCTGCACGTACCGTTGCGATGGGGTTTAACCGTCTGGCTGACGCAAAACTCGACGCGCTAAACCCGCGCACTGCCTCGCGGCCTCTTCCCGCGGGCACTGCCCGACACAGCGACTACGCCCTCTATGTCGGCACCGCCGCCGCGCTGTTCGTATTAAGCGCGGGAATGCTGAACGGTCTCGCGCTGCTCCTTTCGCCCGCAGTGCTGGCCGTTGTCTGCGGATATTCGCTGACCAAGCGCTTCACTCCCCTGACCCAGCCGATGCTGGGCCTGAGCCTGGCACTGGGGCCGCTGGGCGCATGGATAGCTGTTTCGGAGTCGCTGCCGCTCGCGTCAACACCGCTGCTTTTGAGCGCGGCAGTATTTTTATGGGTCGTCGGATTCGATTTGATTTACGCCTGCCAGGACCTCGACGCCGACAAAAGCTCGCCGGTGCAGTCCTTCCCAAAACGATACGGCGTCCTCGCCGCGCTGGGCATCAGCGCGTTATGCCACGCAGCGATGATCGGATTTTTAGCGGCTTTGTGGCTGGGTGCACTCGGCGGCGGAGCGGTTTTCGGAATCGGCCTCGGCGTAACTGTGATGCTGGTAACCATCGAACACGCGATAGTCAGGCCCGGGGATTTGCGACGAGTCAGAACGGCGTTTTTTCATCTGAATGCGCTGGTCAGCGTGGTGATTGCAACAGCCCTCATTGTGCAGAGCCTGCTCTGAAAGGTTCAGACATCATTGTGGTTTTTCGATGCAGCGCGGCTTAACTATATATTAGACTTCCCGTTTTCTCGCAGCTGACTTTTCCCAACTCGCTGTCGAACAATTGCAGCAAAGCCGACGTAGTCTTATCGACGCTGAAATTTTTCTCGACGTGCACCCGCGCCCACTCCATCATCGTCATGCGATCGAACACCGGCGAGAGCAGTCGCTCCAGCGCGTCGGCGATTTCCAACCCGTCGCCGGGCCGCACCAACATGCCGGTTTCGCCCTCGACGACAAATTCCGGTATCCCCGAAATACCGCTCGCAACAACCGGCAACCCCAATGCCATTGCTTCGAGAATCACGCCGGGTACTGCATCACGGTCTTTGTCGCGGGCGACGATGCTTGACGCGACAAGGCAATCCGCACGATGCATCTCGCGTTTGACGCGCGCGTGAGTTGCCGCGCCCGCCAATCTGATATCATCCTCAATATCGTAAGCAGCGGCGAGTTTTTGCAGATCGCGCCGCAGTGGGCCTTCGCCGATTATTTTGAGGCGCGGAGTATAACCGCGTTCTTTTAGTTGCCGAATCGCATCAAACAAAAACGGGTAACCTTTTCTCTCGACCAGCCGCCCAACCGCAAGAATCCTGAACTCGTCGGGGCCAGCATGCAGATCGCCCTCCGGCTCGAATTCGTAGCGCGTAAAATCCAGGCCTTCGTAATTCAGATGAATCGCGGCGCGCTCGCGGCGCGGGACAAGGCCAGAAAGATAGCGCACGTTGTAGGCAGTCGTGGTCACGACGAATTTCGCCGTGCGCAGTTTCTGCGGCAGCGAAGGATTGGGCAAAAATATGTCGGAGTCTCGCGCGGCCAGCGACCAACTCGCACCTGTCAGCCGAGAGACTATCGTGGCGCAGTCCGCCGGAAAATCCGCCGAGTGCGCGTGCAAATGTTTGATCCCCTCGCGCTGCGCGACTTCGGCGAAATACGCGGCACGCGAGAAATGTGCCAGTGCCCTGAACATGTACGCCGGATTCGCGGCGCAAGAGCGCACCAGCCCGGCCAACGCGCCGAAATAGAGCAGAGGATGCGCCACCGCCCAGCGAAAATTGGCCCCCAGCAACGACGCGGAAAAAATTGCGCGCGTGCAAACAGTGCGTTCCAAATACTTGCGGGCCGCAGGCGCGAGCGTCTCGGCGCGGATCGGCCTCAACGAAAATATCGTCGGCGCGAAACCCTTCGCCGCAAGCCCCTCAATCTCGCGCTGAATGGGCGAGTGTTTTTTTTGCGGAAATTGCGTAACCACGTAAGCCATCCGGCCTGCGCGGTTCGATTCGCCGGACGACCGCTCAGGCGCAGATTCACTGGCCGTGCGCCTTGTCTGCGGCGGCTCCTTGTCCTCGCCGAACAACGTGCCCGCCGTCATGACCAGCCCGCCTGATGCCAAAACAATTATCAACGGTTCGATCGGCGCGCAGGCCTCGATGCGCCCGCAAACCGCCAGCGCAGCCACAGCAAACACGGTAAAGACGAGATAGAAATACATGGATTTGCGCGGCCCGCGGGCGTGCGCCCTTATGCCCAGCAAGGCAGCCGATATCAGGAAGATGAAAAGCATCTGTGGAGTCATGCGCTAATTTCTCTCATAAACTTTTGTAGCATTATCGATTTTTGTTCGCGCTGTTACAGACCCAGCGCCACTTTTTCGCGAAAACGTGTTTCGCTCTCAGCCTCGGATTTTCGTTCGACTTGCGCCGCAGCAAGCATCTCGATATACATCCGCTCGTGAGCGCGAACCATTTTTCGCGCCGGGAACTCCGCAAGTGCGCGTTCGCGCCCCGCCTGCCCCATCGCGTGAGCGAGTTGATTATTTTTCAGAAGATCCACAACATAATCCGCCAGCTGCACCGCGCTCTCAGGATCAAACAGGAAGCCCGTCTCGCCGTGCGACACCGCCTCGCAGCAGCCGCCGCATTCCGTGGCGATCACCGGCAGCCCCGCCGCCATCGCGTCGAGCACCGTGCCGGGCAGTCCTTCAAACAACGACGGCAAGACAAAAATATCCATGCGCTTCATCAGTTCGCCCGCGTCCACAGCCGCGCCGCAAAACACCACGCGCCCGCCAATGCCCAGCCGCGCCGCCAGCCGCTCAAGCCGCGCCCGCTCCGGCCCCTCGCCGACCAGCAGGAACTGCGCCGTGGGATAACGCCGCAAAACCATCCGCGCGGCGTGCAGAAGTATCGAGTGATTCTTGACCGGCGTCAGCGGCGACGCCGTGCCAACGGTCTTGCGATACGGCGAGTAATTAGGGATGTTCGTGAGAACGTCCATATCGGCTCCTTGTACGTCCTGGTCTTTATATATTGCGATGCCGTCGTGAATGACGGTGATTTTTTCGGTTGGGATTTTTTGGACGGTTTCCAGATACCCCGCGATGGCACGCGAGTCGGTGCATATTATTTCGGCAAAATGCGCGGGAAAACGTGAGGCGATTTTTTTGACAGCGGCGTTTTC
>CAYSUZ010000147.1:0-4825 GCA_964434335.1 uncultured Planctomycetota bacterium
CTGATACGCTACGTCGTCGGTGAATTGTTTTGGCGGATGCTTCATAAAATAGGCCGATGGCGAGTAGAGGATACCACCCTTACCGTTTTTTAGCGCGAGCTTGCAACAGCGGATCGCGTCGATGACGACTCCGGCGGAATTGGGTGAGTCCTCGACAGAGAGGCGCATCTCAAGGTTCATCGGCACATCGCCAAAGAGCTTGCCTTCCATGCGGATGAAGCAGACCTTGTTGTCTTTTTGCCAGGGGACCCAGTCGCTGGGGCCGATATGGATGTTTTCGTCTTCGAGCCGATGGGCCGTTTGAGACTGGACGGCTTCGGTCTTGGATTTTTTTTTCGAGGCGAGTCGCGAGCGGTTGAGCATGTTAAGGAAATCGGTGTTGCCGCCGGTGTTGAGTTGATAGGTGCGCTCAAGTTTGCACCCGCGTTTTTTGAACAGATCCGTCAGGACGCGGTGCGTTATGGTTGCGCCAAGTTGCGATTTGATGTCGTCGCCGATGATGGGAACGCCAGCCTTTTCGAAGCGCTTGCTCCACTCAGGGTTGCTGGCTATGAATACGGGCATGTTGTTGATCAATGCTACTCCGGCTTCGAGCGCGCAATCTGCGTAGAACCGCACTGCTTCTTCGGAGCCGACCGGCAGGTAGTTGAGCAGAACTTCGGTGCCAGATTTTTTGAGCGCGGCGATGACACTTTCTTTGGTGGCTTCTTGTTGGTTTTCGGCGGGCAGAAAAGCACAGCCTTCGCTGTAATATTTCATATGCTCCGAGATGCCGTCAAGGATGCGGCCCATCTGTACGGTAACGCCGCTTTTGGGGACGTTGGGGCAGAATGTCTTGGTGCAGTTGGGCGGGGCGAAGATTGCTTCGGAGACGTCTTTGCCGATCTTGCGTTTATCTACGTCAAAAGCGAGCACGACTTCGATGTCGGATGGTTTATAACCGCCGATGTCGGAGTGCATCAGACCGATAACTTCTTCACCGGGTTTGTCTTTATAGTATTCGATCCCTTGGACCAACGAGCAGGCACAGTTGCCGACCCCTACGATTCCGATTTTTATCTTTTCCACAGACGATGAGCCTCCACTCCCTTGGTGCGTTACTGCGTTCGTGTCGCATCAAAGCAAATCAAACTATATAATGGAGCGGTGCAAGTCAAGAATAAAACGCAACAGCCAACGCAGGATTTCGTAACGCGGCGCTTTACGGACGGGATTTTTTTGCGTATAGTAATAGCGAAGTCTCATCGTAGCCTTTTGTGAACACGGAGATCATATGACTGAAAAGAACAATCGCCCGGATCACCGCCCCGACAAACATTCTCGCAAACCCAAAACCTACCACTCTCAAAGCAAGCGCTATCCCAATCGTCCGCCTCGCAACAGATATCCAGCTCGGAGCAATACTTTCAATCTGGGTCGTGGGTTCCTGCTGTTGTTGCTGCTGTTGTTGGGGATAGTGTTTTTCAAAATGATCGAGATGTTTGTGATTCCGCTGTTGCTTGCCGCGACCTTTGCGACGATTTTTTACCCGTACTACAAGGTTCTTGTGCGGGTGTTACGCGGACACAAGGGGCTGGCTTCAATGGTGTGCTGCCTTACGTTGTTGCTGGCGTTGTTGTATCCGACGTTTTTGTTGGGCGAGGCCGTTGTTGGCCAGGCGACGGATTTTTCTAAGAAAGCCGGCAATTATGTCAATACATTCTACGATAGAATCGAGGCGGAGGGTGCCGAGAGTGTTTTGAATTCGGAAATCCTCGAAAAAATTGGCGTTACCCAAGAAGATATTACGTCAACGATCAAGCAACTCGAAATAGAGCGTGAAGACGTGATTGCTGCGGCCAAAAAAGCTGGTTCTGCTGTTGCCAATGTCCTGCCGGGCCTTCTCATGTCTGCTTCGGGGAGTGTGGTCAAGTGGGTCGGCTACATGTTTTTTGTTCTCTTTGCGATGTTCTTTTTCTTCCGCGACGGTGCGGCGATGGTCAAATATTTACGCAAAATCAGCCCGCTCGACGACAAATACGAAGACAAAATCGTTCGCAGTTTTATCTCCATCGCTCAGGCGACCGTTATGGGTACGCTCTTAATAGCGCTGGCGCAGGGGGCGTTGGGTGCGATCGCGCTTAAAGTTTGCGGCGTGGAGGCGTGGTTGCTGCTGGGTATTCTCATGGTTCTTTTCTCGATTATACCGATTGGTTCCTGGGTTGTTTTAGTGCCCGCAGGCATCATCGCACTTCTCCTCGGCAACACATGGCAGGGCCTTCTGCTTATCGGGATAAGCCTGCCGATTTCGTTGCTCGACAACCTGCTGCGGCCCATGTTGGTGGGCAAAAAGGCAGGTTTGCATTCGCTGTTGGTGTTTGTTTCTACTATCGGTGGCATCGCGATGTTTGGGATGATGGGCTTTATCATTGGGCCGATGATCGCAGCGTTGTTGGTGGCGATACTCGATATTTACGGCGAAGAGTTTCGGCTGCGGCCTGGGGGACGCAGTCAGGACGCGAAGATACAGAACAAATGAGCCTTGTGCAGCGACTTGTATCGAGAATTCTAAATTCTGTTTACCCGACGGTGTGTCTGTCGTGTGGTGAATTGGCAGCGGAGCATCACCCGATGTTGCTCTGTCAAAAATGTCTCGACACAATTTCGTTGCCGGAATATGCCTGTTCGCGTTGTGGCGCCGGGATGCATCGCCCGCCCGATTCCAATGCGGCCTGCCCGCGTTGCTACGAATCGCATATCAATTTTCATCAAGCCGTTAGTGTTGGGGATTATGACGGGGCATTGGGTGCGCTGGTGCGTGCTCTGAAGTTTAGTCGGCGCGCTCATCTTGCCGCGCCTCTGGCCCAGGAACTTTCCGCAGTAGTTGCCGCACGGATGGAGCCTGCCGAAATTGACCTCGTCGTGCCGGTTCCGTTGCACTGGATGCGTCGCTTTGGGCGCGGCTACAATCAATCCGCGCTTCTTGCCCACAAACTTGCGAGTACCCTCGATCTTCCTTATGCGTCATGCTTGCGGCGAATCCGCCGCACTATCCAGCAGATGCGATTGAGCGCATCGCAGCGGCGAACGAATCTGCTCAACGCCTTCGCGCTGAAAAAATCTGCTGATGTAAAAGGCAAGCGTGTATTGTTGGTAGATGATGTGATGACGACTGGCGGGACGCTGATGGAGTGCGCCCGCATGTTGCGCCGCGGCGGTGCGGCACAAGTCTTGATTGCCGTTATCGCCCGCTAGATATGCGGACGGGCGCTGGTTCTGAGCCGGTTGGTGATGTGCTTACGGCTTGACATAGTTTGCATATCTCAAAATCGCACATTCGCGATTTTCATTGCGGCTTCAATTCTATGGAAGCAAATCCACAAAAAACTGTGGCACCTTGACCGATATTGTTCTCAGTGTCAAAGCGGGTTTGACTTTGGGGGCGCGGGGCGATAGAATCACGGCGATATTTTTGTCGGCAGGGAAATTGTGCGCCAAAATAAGGACAAACCGAAACAAACGGGCGTGATGACGCGGATGGGTCGCGGGTTTCGCGAGGGCAGCCGTGGGATGTTGCACCGTATAAGCCTTGACCGGCTTATCGGCAGCCGTGGCGAGCGCTTTGCTGTCAGCACCTACGCATTGATCTGCGGTACGATCAGCATTGGCGTAATGGCTGTTGCGGCCTGGATGAGTCACTCGCCGCTGATTTTCGCATCGCTTGGCCCCAGCGCGTTTTTGTTTTATTACGCGCCCCGTTCGTTTTCCGCTGCGCCACGCAGTGCGATTATGGGTCACTTTATCGGCGCGGTTGTGGGCTACGCGAGTCTGCGCATTTTTTTCTGGAACGAAAACCTTCACACGATTGATCACGCCACGATGGACTGGCGTTTTATTTGTACGGCGGCGTTTTCGCTGGGGGTAACTTCGGCGATAATGGTTTTTCTCGACTCACCGCATCCGCCCGCAGGCTCGACTACGCTGCTGTTTTCGCTGGGCTTGTTTAATAAGATTGACCAGATCGCTTTTTTGATGCTGGCGGTGATAATGTTGACAATTATTTCGGTTCTGCTTAACCGTCTTGCTGGAATGCAATACTCGATTTGGCCGGGCAAGCGGGAGCGAATGTACAGAGAATAGTTTTTGCATTTAATCAGGAGTTGTTACATGGCTAAGATTCTTAAGAACTACATTGGCGGAAAATGGGTAGCGTCCTCCAATAAAAAACTCGTAGACAACATCAATCCCGCGACCGGCGAACTGATCTGCAAAGCGCCGCGCTCGACCGAAGCCGAAGCAGCTCGCGCTGTCGAAGCCGCGGCCAAGGCGTTTGAAAAATGGCGACTCGTTCCTGCGCCCAAACGTGGCGAGATTCTATATCGTGCCGCGCAGATTCTTGAAAAGCGTAAAACCGAGCTTGGTCGTATCCTTACCATGGAGATGGGCAAGGTAACCGCCGAGGCTGAGGGCGACGTGCAGGAAGCCATCGACACCGCCTACTACACCGCTGGCGAAGGCCGCAGGCTCTTTGGCGAAACGACGCACTCCGAACTGCCCAACAAGGCAATGATGTCGGTGCGCTGTCCTTACGGTGTCGTCGCGCTTATCTCGCCGTGGAACTTCCCCGTTGCGATTCCCGCGTGGAAGGGCTTTCCCGCGTTGGTTTGCGGCAATTCTATCGTCTTCAAACCCTCAACGGACACACCGTTGACCGCCTACACCTTCGTCAAAATTCTCGAAGAAGCAGGCGTGCCCAAAGGCGTGATCAACCTCGTGTTCGGCTCTGGCACCGAGGTCGGCAAGGTCTTTTGCACTCATCCCAAGGTCAATGTCATCGGTTTCACTG
>CAYSUZ010000148.1:0-4816 GCA_964434335.1 uncultured Planctomycetota bacterium
GAGATAGTATATCCAGCCGCATTTTTCGCAGCGCTGTCGGAGCACACCGTTCTCGTCGAACGGTTCAAGCCTCGCGCCGCATTCTATACAATATTTTGCCATGCCCCATTATATGACCATCAACCGCCATAGTCAAATAGGCGACTATCTTGCCCGACCCGCCGCTCTTTGTTATAATGGCGGTTTATCGATCTTGCAGCGGAGAATTTATGACCAAACGATATCTCGTCACCAGTGCCCTGCCTTACGCCAACGGCGTGGTGCACCTGGGACACATAGCTGGCGCGTATCTGCCGGCAGATTTTTACACTCGCTGGCGCAGGCTGCGCGGCGACAATGTGTTGTTTGTTTGCGGCAACGACGACCACGGCGTGCCCATCACCATCGCGGCAGAAAAAGAAGGTATCACGCCGCAGGAGTTGACCGACCGTTATTACAAAACAAACTCGCAGGCCTTCCGCGACCTCGGCATCGAATTCGATATTTTCTCGCGCACCAGTGCGCCCGAGCACGTAAGCGTAGCACAGGAGTTTTTCACAAAACTCCACCAGACAGGCGAAATATTCGCACAGGACGGCGAGCAGTTTTATTGCGAAAAATGTATGCGCTATTTGCCTGACCGCTACGTCGAGGGCATATGCCCGGCTTGCGGCGCAGAGGGCGCGCGCGGCGATCAGTGCGAGGCCTGCGGCAAGTGGTACGAGGCGTTGACACTCAAGCAACCCTACTGCCGCGACTGCAAACAGACGCCAATCGTCAAGGCAACGCGCCACTGGTATTTAGCGCTGGATAAATATGAAGACCGCCTGCGAGACTGGCTCAATACGCGCGAAAACTGGCGCGATAAGGTGCTGAACTTCGCAAAGGGCTGGGTGAACGAGGGGCTGCGGCCACGCGCGATAACCCGCGATATCGACTGGGGCGTGCCCGTACCGCTCGACGAAGCCAAAGGCAAGGTGCTCTACGTTTGGTTCGACGCGCCAATCGGCTATGTCACTTTTACACAGCAATACTTCGCCGCACTCGGCGATCCCGACGGCTGGAAGGACTGGTGGCAGGACGACGAGACAGACTTGATCCACTTCATCGGCAAGGACAACATCGTCTTTCACGCGCTGGTATTCCCCGCCACCCTTATGGGACAAGGCGGTTACGTGTTGCCGACAAACGTGCCCGCCAACGAGTTTCTCACGTTCGGCGGCGAAAAGGGCAGCAAGTCCAGAGGCAATGCGATCACAGTACCGGAGTATCTCGAAAAATATCCTGCCGACATGATTCGCTACTATCTGACGATCAACGCGCCGGAAACCAAGGACGCGAACTTCTCGTGGGACGATTTCGCGGCCCGCAATAACGACGAACTCGCCGACGTGTTCGGCAATCTCTATCACCGGATCCAAACCTTCGCGCACAAATACTTTGACGGCGAGATGCCTGCGGACGTGCCAAAAGATTCGCCGTTGCTGCAACAGGTGCGGAGTACGAAGGAAAAATTCGACACGCTGACAGGCGCCTTTGAGATACGCGATGCGATGCGCGAGGTGCTAACGCTAGCGCGCTGGGGCAACAAGTTTTTCGACGAAGAGAAACCTTGGGCCTCGCGCAAAGAAGACATCAACCGATGCGGAGCGGCAATCGCGGCGTGCTTGGAATTGTGCGCGGCCTTGGCGGTGCTGACGTGGCCGTGTATGCCAAACGCGGCGCAAAAACTTTGGGCGATGCTTGCGCTCGACGGCGACATCGACAAAGACGGTTGGAAGCGACTGGGCGAGCCGATGCTCGCAAAGGGCCACAAACTTAACAAACCAGAAATCCTCTTTCGGAAAATTGAAACGGTGCTGACATGAAAAAAATTACCATGGCGATTCTGGTCACGCTGATGGGTTGCATGATCGGAGTGGCGGGTTGCGAAAAAAAGGGGCAGGAACCAGGTCTGCCCACCGCGCAACGCACTCCATACAAGGACGCGGACAACGGCAACACAATAAACCCCAAAATCCCCGCGCCAACAGATAAACTACTGCTCAATATTAAAGAGCGCGCCGAGCGAGCCGCAAGGAAAGCGGACCAGACCGAGGAGGAATATGCGCGCGCGAAAAACATCGCCGAACACCTGATGGTCTACAAATACAGCGCATCTGCGCCTCGTCGCACTGGCAACAGTCTTGTGGAAAGCAAAATGAATCTGCCCACCGGACACTGGGCCGCCCGCTCTCTGACCCGCGACAAGGCCGAAGAACTCACCGAAGAACTCGCAGCACTGGGCAACTACGGATTGGCCGTGATCGCTAATAGCCTCCAATTCAAACTTAAACCCGCGCCGGAGGCACAGGTATTCCGGGCGCTGGGGAAGTCCAACGCCGATCCCGCGCTTATCGATGCTTTGTTGCTGTGGGGTATGAACAGCAAAAACTATAAGGTGCGCAACTGGGCCTGCATCTTTATCAGGAATGCCGAAGACCATTCCGCGATCCTGCCGGGTCTGGTCGATCTCGCTGCTGCTGCAAGCAACGCTCGATTTACGATCAATTACTGCCTAATGATGATCTACGAGTTTCAGCACAAAAACGGGCTGGAGCCGATGCTGACACAGGAGCAACTTGCCGCATTGCGCGCTCAATACAATCGATATAAAATATTGTTGCGCGCTAGCCGAAATGAAAAAGAGATTAACAAAAACGAATTTACGGCAGTGCTTCTGGCGCGAGTGCTGGCCGAACGCCATTACAAGGACATCGAAGCCGATCTCTGCGTGATACTGTGGGAAAAATTCACGCACCCCAAAATCAACACCGAAGCAGACAAATATCTCACAACGATGATTATGCGGTTTTTCGGCAACAAAAAAACAAGCACAGGCTCGGTCGAAACATTGGTGCGTATCGTCACAGCGCAGACCAGCGACGGGCAGCAGGCACATTACTACTGCGACGTCCGCGAAGCTTTCTGTGCGCTGAGCGAGATCGCTGCAGACGAAAAAGGCATAAAATTCAGGAATGCAATAAAACGCGCCTTATCACAGGTGCTGCAACAACGCGTCAACCCCGACATCGCAATGGAAATTATCGATGCACTGGTTAATATAGGCGACGCGGACACAACTAAAACCTTGCTGGAAATTTGTCGCACCCACAAAGATCCGCTCATACAACTTTACAGTGTGCGCGGTTTGGGGCAGATACTCCGCAAGAACAAAGCCGACGCCGAGAGTCGTCACGACATCGTCAAGGAAGCGTTTGCACGTTGGCGCAAGGAAAAAGACGAGTCGCTGATGGCGGCCTGGATCAGGATTCTTGGAGCGGCACACAACGGCGTAACCAGCGACGAGGAAACCGCCGATGCAATCGCCGATCTGAAAATGATTCTGCAGGAAACCGAGCGCAGCGTTTGGATACGCAGCATTGCCGCCGAGGAAATGAGCAACTACAACCTCAAGGAAGTCCGCAGGGCACTGGCAATCGAATACGACAGAACCGACAATGCCGATATCCACTACTTCATAATCAAGGCGCTGGGCGAAGTTGGCGACAACGAGTCGGCTAAAAAAATTATCAAGATCGCACGCGATGCCGACTCCACCATCCTCGAAGCATGCTCGCGAAGCCTGGCGGTGTTGTTGCGCAAAGACAAATTCAAGCTTGAAGAACTAATGCTTCGCTACGCCGAGCCAGAAATCGGCCATGGCGAAAAACGCAATTTGCTGGAATGCTTGGCGCGCATACGCGGGACAGACAATCCTAAAAAGATCGACCCCGTGGACAAAGTACTGGTAACCTTATTCAAAGCCGAACAAGACGAGGACCTCAAATCGCAGGTTCTGTACTACATCAACCAGCGTTTCAGGCCCGGCATTATGCCTGCGGATCTTGAGGAGGCTCTTGCTGCGGCATTGCGAAGCAGACGACAAGAAACGTATTTCTACGCCGTAATTATACTGACAAAACTCAACAGCAAAAAATCGCTGCCCCTGATATCAGAGCTTCTCGACGAAAAAAACATGGAATTGCCTGTGCTACGCGCAATCTATCAAGCAATGTATACGATGGGCGGCTCAGACGAAATCCCCCTGATCCTCAGTGATATCAAGGATTACGGCGTGTTGAAAAGTCTGAGCAACAAACGCATAATGGCACACGTGATGGCGGCCAAAGAATCGGTAGCGAGGTTCGACACCGACATGCGCCGCAAAAAAATCACCGAGATAATCGACAATACAACCGACGAAAACCTGCGATTCGCGGCAATACTTGCGACGACAGATTTCGCATCCGGCGAATTTGTCGAAAAGCTAACCGCTATTCTCAAAAACAAAAAATCTTCGGCGCGCGCAATAAGCGCAGCCATGATCGCCATGAGCATAAAAGGCCGCAGCGAAATTCTGCCCGAAGTCATTGAGATGGCAAAATGTGATGATCCTGAACTCGTCGCAGCAGCGGCATCTGCGCTGGGCACACTGAAATCCTTCGATGGCGCTGAAGCCCTGGTGATGATCCTTGAAAAAGAAAATGACCTGCCGGAGTATCGACGCAACCAAAACCTGATCGACGTGGTAGTGCAGGCTTTGTCGAACATCGCCATTAAAGAAATGACCCAGATGGGCGCTACCGAGGAACACCGAAACGCACGAATTCAAGCGTTTGGTGGCGACGCAACAGAATGGCGAAAATGGCTCGGAGAGCATAAATAGCAGGGACGGCAGCAACGCCGCGACTAACGATAAAAACAACGGGGCTAACAGCATGAAAGCATATTTGGACAACAACGCCACGACGCAGATGGATCCGCGTGTGCTCGACGCGATGATCATCGCATACCG
>CAYSUZ010000149.1:0-4814 GCA_964434335.1 uncultured Planctomycetota bacterium
CCACGACAACGGTCAGTATCATCAGGCGACTGAACTCCGGCCAGCGCGTCGAACCAAGAAGTATCATCGCCGCAACCATAGTCAGTTTGTCGGCTATCGGGTCGAGCGCAGTGCCCAGGCGTGTGCGTTCGTTGCGTTTGCGGGCGAAGTAGCCGTCGAGGAAGTCGGTCAGACCGATGCAAACAAAGAGAAGCGTCGCGGCCACAATGTAGATGGGGTCGCGTTGGGAAAAATATGCCGCGAGAGCAAAAAACGGAATCATAACTATGCGCAAGATCGTTATTTTGTTGGCAAGCGTCATGGCTGGATTATAAAGAATTTCGGCGCGGGATAAAAGGGGGTAGAGGCGATTTCTTTACGGCGGGACGTTAAAAAAAACTACGAGGCAGAGATGAAAATAAGCGAATTTCAGAAATCTATCGAAGCAACCTACCTAAAACGCGACACCGAACGAGGCCTGCTGGGAACCTACATGTGGTTCCAGGAGGAGGTCGGAGAATTGACGCGGGCGCTGCATCGACAGGATCGTGACAATCTCGAAAGCGAGTTCGCCGACGTGCTGGCATGGCTGAGCACCCTGGCGAGTATGAAGGGCGTGGACCTCGAAGCGGCGGCGGTGAAAAAATATGGCGCGGGCTGCCCCGCCTGCGGGCAAAGTCCGTGTGCGTGTTCAAAGAAATAGCGGCTCGACCACAGGAAACTACAGGAGCGTTATGCGCGAAAATACTAAATCGCAACAGGCTTACGAGCGTGCGCTGCAATTGATGCCCGGCGGTGTCAACAGCCCCGTCCGCGCGTTTGCGGCGGTCGGCGGCGAACCGCTGTTCATAAAATCGGCCAGCGGCGCATACATCACCGACCTCGACGACAACGATTATGTAGATTACGTCGGCTCGTGGGGGCCGTTGGTGCTGGGGCACGCCGATGCAGACGTAGTCGCGGCAATCGCGGCGGCGGCGGCGCGGGGAACGAGCTACGGCGCACCGACGGAAGCGGAAACGGAACTCGCGGAGATAATCAGCGAATGCGTGCCGTCGATTGAAAAGATACGGATGGTGAATTCGGGCACCGAGGCAACAATGAGCGCGATCCGTCTGGCGCGTGGCTACACAGGCCGCGAGATCGTAATAAAATTCGAGGGCTGTTATCACGGCCACCTCGACGCGCTGCTGGTCAAGGCTGGTTCGGGCCTGGCGACGTTTGGCATACCATCGAGCGCGGGCGTGCCGGAGGCAGTTACGCGCGGGACGCTGACGCTACCGTATAACGATGCGGAAAACTTCGCCAACGCAATGCACAAGCACGGCAAGGATGTGGCGTGCGTCATCGTCGAGCCGGTCGCGGGCAACATGGGCCTGATCCCCCCGGAGAAGGGCTTTTTGGCGGCACTGCGCGAGTCGTGTACAAGGCACGGAGCGTTGTTGATTTTCGACGAGGTGATAACGGGATTTCGGCTGGGGTTGGGTGGTGCGCAAAAATTATTCGGCGTCACGCCGGATCTGACGACGCTGGGCAAGATCATCGGCGGCGGTCTGCCGGTAGGCGCGTATGGCGGTCGAGCCGATGTAATGGCGGCGATCAGCCCGGAGGGGCCGGTTTATCAAGCTGGCACGCTATCGGGCAATCCGG
This sequence comes from uncultured Planctomycetota bacterium, assembly GCA_964434335.1. Classification (GTDB taxonomy): domain Bacteria; phylum Planctomycetota; class B129-G9; order B129-G9; family B129-G9; genus JAUWEX01. Next base: position 1,630 of record CAYSUZ010000149.1, read on the forward strand.
TAGCGATGGCGGCGGGGATAGCGACGCTGCGCAAACTGATGCGCGAAGGATTTTACGCGGAGCTGGAATCGCGGGCGATTTTGCTGGCGGAGGGTTTGGAGTCGGCAGCACAGGCCGTGGACGCAAAGACCTGCCACACGCGGGTCGGCTCGATGTTGTGCACGTTTTTCTGCGAGGGCGAGATACACAACTTCGCGGATGCGCAAAAGTGCGACGTTAAGGCGTATGCGCGATTTTTTCACGCGATGCTGGAGCGGGGATTTTATTTTGCGCCGAGTCAGTTCGAGACGGCTTTTGTCAACGCGGCGCACACCGACGCGGACATTGCGCGAACGGTTGCTGCCGCGAAAGAGGCCTTCGTCGTTGCCAAAACCTGAACCACAATCCGTCAACCCAGAGATTTTATTGTGTGCGGTATAGAGGCAATGGATGCTTTTTGGACTCAGTCGAGTTCGGTCATGTAAAGATCGACCATCGTCGATGGAAGTGCCCAGCATTTGATTCGCTTGGCATCTGGCGTGTAAAAAACAAGAGCGGGGATTTGATTGCGACGTATGTAATAAACAAGGTTGCCCTGATCGGTAATGCTTAGACGGTGTTCGTAAAGATCCTCATGTTTGGTGCGAACCGCCTTGGTGCTGTCTTTCTCGATCATGTACACGGCCCGTGTGCTGGATGCATTAGCCACAACTATGCGGCCGTCGGGCAAAGGCTCGGCGTAGTTGGGGCGAGAGACATCCCAGCTGCGAATGATCTTGCCATCGCGCGTACCCTCAAAAACTTCTCCTCTATTATTGTTTATGCCGCAAACCAGTAGATTGCCGTTGGGAAGCTGCGTAACGTATGTCGGCCTGCATTGGTCAAGAAAATATTCGCCAATCTGGTATCCGTCAGGATTGAGCTCGATTATGCGAAAATTCAATTCGTCGGCAACTAGTGTATTGCCATTGGGCAGACGCTTGGCAGCGGCTGGATGTTTAATGCTGGCCTTGGAACTCCAGACAACCTTAAACTGGTTAATTTTGGCCTTAACCGTTGGATTCCACAATCTCTTCGAAGTATTGGGCGCGAGCTTGGTCTTTGCGGGAACGGTAACCTTCGTCTCCTGGAATTGTCGCGGGTTTATCTCATAGAGAGAATTTTCCTGGGGTATGGATATCAGGATGTTGCCGTTTTCGAGACGGGAGGCAAAATAGGGCATATGATTTACCTTCTGCGTCCACACAGCATTCATCTCGCGGTCGTACTCGGCGATCTCATTCATCCTGAAATCACAAGCGAGTAAGTGCCCGCGCTGGGTCTGCGGGGTTTCGGAAAAAATGATGTATTCCACGTAGCGGCGGTCTATCTTCAAAACCCCTAACGCGCTAGTGGTTAGCTGGACTTTCCCGCCGTCCACCTCCTCCAGAACACCGGGCAGTCGGTCAAGGTTGGCCGTTGTAACAAAGCTGTACCAGCCCAAAGCGGGTTGGGGCGCGTTGTTGTCGCTCGCGGCAAAGACGACTCCGGCAATTTTGGCGATGGGGACAGTGCGCGCGACACCGTCGCCGGAGCGAACGGTAAACGCACTGATCTGTCGCGGAAATCCTTTTGGCTCGGAAAATTCGGGCGTTATCACATCAAAAGGAACCATCTTGGTTTGCCCACGCAGAATAAGCGCGTTTTGGTTCGGCAGGCTCCAGAGTTTTCCGACATGAGAGCTGTAGGAAGTGTAAATGTAGCGCACTGCGCTGCGTTCGATCTTGACCGTACCGGCGTATTCACTGTGTATGGTAATCGCATCGTCACCCCAGGTAACGATGTTGCCGGTAATGCGAGTGTTGTCGTTGAGCCGGAAGATATAACCCAGCCGAATTTGGTTGGCGGGGATTTCAGCGCCTTTGTTCAGACGCAGAAATTTTACTTCGGTGATATCTGTTTTTATTTTCCCGCCATCGAGTTTAGCAAACACAACATTGCCGAATGCATCGACTCCTTGAAGCTTGCCATCGACGCCGTAGTTGTTAAAAAACACGCGGTCATGCGGCGCGGTCTGCTTTTGCGCGCTTTCCTTTTGTGCGTTTAGCGGTGCGATTGTTGCCAAGAGCACAAGCAACAAGGCCATGCTTGCTGCGATACTAAGTCTGTGTTTTTTTGTCCTAGTTGCATTCATAATAGATTGTCCATTGCGCGGGATTCGCATTGAGTTTACGGGTGGAAACCAGCTTCATGACAACGGATTGTGTGGCGTTGCGCGTGATTTCGTATTCTTCGAAAAAGGTTACCCTGCTGTTGCCTCGCGCAAACACAATATTACCGGAACGCGCCAGGGAAATCATTCGCACAAGACCAGCGCGATTTATATCAAGCAACAAAGGCGAAGCATCCTTGCCGACAACGAACTCAAAAGATGGAACTCGGTTGTTGCCATCCATGGAAAGAACAACGACTTCGCCACTGGCTATCTGTCGAGTGGCTACGGCGCGCGTGAGATTTTTGGCCCTAATCCCTACGACTTTGCCGGTAGGCTCGGCCTCGACTACTCGACTGGTGGCATAATTGATCATGTCAAAGATTAGCAAATTGCCATTGGGCAGCAATGAGATATCGCGAACGCGAACCTTCTGATTATCGGAATCGCTTTCCCTCGCCATGCCTCTTCCGATATCAAATATCCGGGCAATCTCGGTACCATCCGGGCCTACAACCAAACACCTTCCGGCACCCAGGCTATATTCGGGTATGATGGTATTACCGTTGGGCATACGCAGGGCGGTGGTTAGGTCCGAGACTCCTTTGTATTGCCAGACAACCTTGCCACGGCGATCTATTTCGGAGACCGTCTTCTCGACGGAATCGCATACCAGTATGTTGCCGTTGTCGAGCAATGTGGCATAGCAGGGTCGCTTGGAGGCATACGACCAGACCGGTTCCATTAGTTCGTTGTATTCGGCAACTTGGCCCTTGCTGCTACAAACGAGGGTTCGACCGTAGGTCGCGCGGGAAGTCGGGGTAAAGAGTATGTCTGCGAGATATTCGCGGCCGATTTCTATCGTGCCCATATAGGGCGTGGTTAGCTTGATTTTTTTTTCGCCGATTGCTTCGAGCGTTCCAACCATAAAGTCGCAGTTCGCCAGATATATCCGCGCATACCAACCCTCGACGTGTGCGGGCCGGGTCTTGGGCGCAGGCATAACCAGACCACA
>CAYSUZ010000150.1:0-4795 GCA_964434335.1 uncultured Planctomycetota bacterium
GAGCGGATCGGGCTGGAGCCCGACGACATCATGCTCCTGCAACCGACACGGGTTGTGCCGCGCAAGGGGATCGAGCACTCCATTGGCGTGGTGGCCCAACTCAAGAACCCAAAATGCAAGCTGGTCGTTTCTCACGAGTCGGGTGACGAGGGCATGGAATACCGTGACTCCCTGATCGATTTGGCTGAGAATTCGGGGGTCGACTTGCGTTTTGTCCACGCGGACTTGGCCCCACCCGACGCAGGCACGCAAAACGGCAAGCGTGCCGCCAGCGTTTATTCGAAAATGCTCGCGTGGATAGAAAGCGCGGGTGATCGCGGCGTTGTGTACTACTACGTCGCGGCCAGAGACGGCCTTTGCGAGCGAAGCCGGATCGCGCAATTCGCCGAAGACAGTCTCGACGCCGAGTTTTTCGATATAGCGCAGATTGCTGGTTTTGCGCACAAGACAAGCGACGTCGTGCCCCCCGCGCAGGAGTTCTGCGACAAGATGGCTGCCGACGAAGCCGTTTGCGCCCGTTACAAGGTATTTTGACATTGCTGCGTCCTAAAAAATTATTCCGCCGAAATTGTTACACACGCGCGCCGCTGTTTCAAGAAAAAGAAAGTCGGGTCAAGATATTTCGCGCGATTGTCGATACATGGACACGAGAATATTTAACTGTCTATGCGCCTTTTGTGAGGTTAATCATGACTATCGTAACATGTGGTATATGGCTGGGTGCGCTGCTGCTCATCGCATTCGGCATCGACAAGACTTTCTCCGGAGTTTTGGGCGGAAAGCTGTATCGCCTGTTCATGCTGCCCGGAGCCTTGGTACACCACCTCAGCCAGGCCATAGCCTGCATCCTGACCGGCGCGACAATCAAGCAGGTCAAATTCTTCGATCCCAAAGCAAGCACCGTCCAGCACACGGATCCAAAAGTTCCCGGCGTTGGGCCAATCCTGATTGCGGTTGCGCCAATGATCGCATGCGGGGCGCTGCTGTTTACCCTGCCGTCACTGTTCAATAATCTTAAGCTGCACGTCGGGCCGCCGCTGCCAGAACTGGCAACATTTTCGCTGGATGCCTTCGCAACATGGACGAAATCCTTCATCGACACGTTCGCCTCGATGCTGCATTACTTCTGGGCCGCGCACTACACGCTGAGTTTTGCGGTGATGTGCTATTTCGGGCTTGTGCTCTCGGTATCGGTGGGTATGGATGTTCACGGGCTGCGTTTCGGACTGATGGGTATCGCGGTTCTGACCGGCGCGGCGTACTTGTTCAACAGCACATTCCATGACAAATTCTCCATTTTCGCCCAACAAAATATCTGGCCATTGTTGAGTTTTGCGGTTCCGGTAGCGTTGGCGTTCCTGATAATGTCGGCTATTGCGGCCAGCATCGCGGCACTGTTCCACAACAAATCGCAACAAAAACAAAGCAGGGAAGAAATCCGCTCAAAACTTGCCAAACTCGCCGACGCATAGCAGGAACATATTTATCCAATAAAAAAGGCCCGCCAAAAAGCGGGCTTTTTTTTATTTAGAGCATTTTAAGATTTTTTTTCACCGCAGAGGCGCAGAAAAAGGCACGAAGTCTTATGCAAAACGTGAGCGAAATGCTCCGGGCATTAGCCCGTAGTGAGCGGATATTGTAATAGGTGCGTCTCCGTAATTGCCTCCAGGCGCTGCCTGGTTAGATGATCGGCGCGTCGATGGCCTTGATGACTGCGGCCTTTCTCTCGTCCATCAACGCCTTGGTTTTCGCTTCGAGGTTCAGGCGCAGAACCGGTTCGGTGTTGGATTTGCGGACATTAAACCACCAATCCGAAAACTTCACCGAGATTCCGTCGAGATGCGAAATCTCGCCATCGGAGAATGTTTCGCCGAGTTCGCGCATCTTGCCGTCCTTGTCCTCGACTTCAAAATTTATCTCGCCGGTAGCGTAGTAGCGCTTCAGCGGCTTGATGATCTCGGAGAGCGGTTTATCTTCGGCACTCATAACGTTGAGCAGTTTTATCAGCGCGATGATGCCGGAGTCGGCGTAGTAGTTATCGCGGAAGTAGTAGTGACCGGAGAGTTCGCCGCCAAACGCACAGCCATGCTTGCGCATGGTGGCCTTCATGTAAGCGTGGCCGACGCGATCTTCGTAGGGTACGCCGCCGCCTTTTTCGATTTCCTCTTTGACGGCCCACGACGAACGCAGATCGTAGAGGATGCCTGCGCCGGGTTCCTTGCCCAGAATCTCGCGGGCAATGAGCGCGGTTACCATGTCCGAGGTAATGATGTCGCCGTTTTGGTCAACATAGGCACTGCGATCGCCGTCACCATCGAAGGCCACGCCGACATCGGCGCCGACTTCGCGGACTTTTGCCTGAAGATCGGCCATGTTTTCCAGCTTCAGTGGATTGGCTTCGTGATTGGGGAATGTGCCGTCCGGCTCAAAGTACATCGGGATGTAGGTGATCGGCGAATCGGCGAAAATTTTCTCGAAAAACGGTCCGACGACACCGTTACCAGTATCGACAACCATTTTAAAAGATTTGATATTTTCGGCGAAGGTCATCACATGAGCGCGATATTCCTCCACGACTTCATGTTTGACGACTTTGCCTTTGGACTTGCCGCCGGGAGCGATGCCCGCGCCGACCATTTTTTCGATCTCGGCAATGCCGGTTTCGTAGCTGAGAGGGATAGCTTTTTCACGCGAAATTTTGAAGCCGATATATTCGGCGGGATTGTGCGAGGCGGTAACCATCACGCCGCCGTCCTGCTCGAATTTCCCCACAGAAAAGTAGTTCATCGGCGTGGAACACATGCCAATATCGAGCACGTCGCAACCTTCATCGGTAATGCCATCGATAAGCGAGGCCGCAATAGAGGGCGCGCTCTCGCGCATATCACGACCAACCGCAATGTTGCGAGCGCCGAGAAAACGCGCCAGCGCTATGCCAATATCGTAAGCGGTTTTTTCGGTTATCTGTTTTTTGTAGAGACCACGAATGTCGTATGCCTTGAAAACACCTGCCATCTGTCAGCTCCGATAATGAGTGAAAAAAAATCCGTTCCGAAGATTACTTCGGCACGCCGTGTCTCAATTCTAAAGTTTGAATTTACCGGATTGCGAATAAAATGCCAGCGAATTCGCGTAACCGATTTTTTCGATCTCGTCGTCAGGGCGACCGTCCTGCCGCATAAGCGCAATGGTTTTGGGCAATGCCAACGGATCGGAGACGCCCCAGTCCGCCGAGCCATTGACGACAATGCGTTCGGCACCGTGTTCGACGATCATATCGACAGCACGCCGCGCGGTGAGTTTGGTCGTGTAGTATACGGTCATCCCGCACCAGAATCCTGCGGCTTTGGCTTCGGCGATGGTGTCTTCGGTATTGTGATCCATCAGAACCATCTCGTGAGGAACGCCGATATCCTCGACTGCGGCGAGACTGCGCTTGAAGCCCTCGACTTTGTTAAAGTGCGGCAAATGGATCACCACGGGCAATTTGCGATCGCGGGCGAGTTCGAGCTGCATGCGGAAAATTTTATCCTCGTTGTCGGTGATGTTGTTGAAGCCAATTTCACCGATAGCGACGGCGCGTTCGTGGTCGAGGTATTCCGGCATTCCGGCGATTACCTTCTCAGCCATCGGCAGATTCTCGGCTTCTTTGGGATTCATGCCGATCGCGCAGTAGTGCGCAATGCCGTGACGAGCGACGCGGCCTGTTTCAAAATCGAGGATATGGTTGAAGTAGTCGAAAAAAGTTTCTGGATAGCGTCGATCGCTGCCCGGCCAAAACGAAGGCTCGACAACGGCCACGATGCCAGCGATGCTCATCTGATCGAAATCATCGGTCGTGCGCGCGGCTGTGTGAATATGTGGTTCGATAAGTTTCATGGTGCACCTGCAAAGAGTGTTTATGGAAATTTCGAGGAGTGATTCTAGCAACGACACGCGAAAGCGTCAAGCAGCAGGCGTATTATTTGCGGCGCGCGAAGGATCGCAATCGGACTTTTCCGCTCAATTGTTTTTTATGAGCGTACGGCGGGAGCGTTTGCCCACACCGAGTGCGTCGAGGAAGGAGTGGCGAATCTCGGTGGCGATTTTTTCGATTTCCTTTTCATTTTTCCCCGCAACGCTTATCTGCCCTCCGGCCATCATTCCGTGGCCTCCGGCTGTGCCGTTTCCGGAGAGATATTTGCTGCGCTTGATCATTTTCTGCGCCAGCTTCCCGGCGTTGAGATTATCCTCGTGGGTGCGAATGGATAGCAGCACATTGTCGTCGATCAAGCCGAAGCACAACACACAGCGAATGCCCTCCATGCGCAGCAGCAGGTCGGCGACTTCGGAAATCATGTCGGGATTTTCGGTCCGGCCCAGCCCGGTTACAATCACGTCTTCGTAAATCGTAGCGTTGCGCATCGCCTCGGCCATCGCGCGGAAATATGCGCGAGGAACCTTCTCGTCTTCGATGCGCGCCAACAGGCGCTGGTTGGCGAGATGGAAAATGTAGCGATATGCGGCAATGTCGCGGCGGGTCGCCTCGCGGTTGAGATTGCGAGTGTCGGTGCTGATGCCATACGCCAGCGCGGTCGCCAGACGACTGGAAATCTCTATGTCTTCCTCGAAAAGATACTCGGTGAATATGGTCGAGGTCGCTCCGACGGTCGCGCAAATATCGCTGAACGCGGCCTTGCGTGTCAAAGGTTTTCGGGGGTGGTGGTCAATAACAATATCAGGCACGAAGCCTTCGGGCAGTCGGCTGTTGCCGTTGCCGGGCTGGGCATCAACGAGCGCAGTCAGATCGTATGCC
>CAYSUZ010000151.1:0-4790 GCA_964434335.1 uncultured Planctomycetota bacterium
ACCAAACGGAGATGGATAGCCCATATTCCCGTGAATATAACCCTCGCCACACACGGGAAAGGCCTCCGGCTCACAGAGACGCTTCTCGATAAAATAACGATTGCGCTCGCCGCCCAGCACATAACGCGCTATTGTCATCTCTGGATTTCCATCGTCATCAAGAACTGGTTCGCCGTTTTCGTCAAGAAGCGGCACATCTTCTTCATGCCTGCGGCCACTACCAGATCCTCCGTAGTAATTGAGAATACCATCGTTGCTGTAACTTGGCATATAAACCAAGTTATTGGCAGCGGGTCCCGCATCCTGATTATAAATTGGATCCGCCCAATCTGGTGAAGTTCGGAATTTTGCATCTTTTATCGTAACTTCATCATCTTCGTAATCAATCTCGTATTCATCGGGATCAAGATCGTCGCGTCGTAATTGCGGAATACGCATAGCTGAAATCGTAGATGGGCCTGTGCGCAGTCTCCAGCCCAGCTCATCCTGATTGTATTTAACTTTGTTGCTGCCACTGTTACCGGGAAATTCTGCATGGCCATCATGGTCGTTCATCTGGCTAAATCGCAAATAGGCTCGCAACTGGGCCTTCGCATCACTGTTAATCGTCTGACCGTTGAGCATCTCCCTGTCGGTTACGTACCGCGTCTCCAGACACAACTGCCCGTCATACGAAGGCACGATCTTGCGATTTCGGAACCAGTTCACCAGAGTCTCCGGCACGTACGCCTGAGCAACATTGATCTGCCAATCCCTAAGCCACGGATTGCCGTCTAGCCCGGTTTGCTTCCAGTCAACCTCGGGCATTGATATTATCTTGTCCTTGCTGCATATATTTGCCCCATACCCAATCTTGTCGCTAAAACTGGCAATCTGATCGTCCGAATCGCCTGGGCTGAAGTTGTCTTCGGGGCCGATCTCGAAATCGGCCTGCGTCGTCAGGATCATTTTGTCAAACGCTCTGATAATCGAACGAATCTTGCATTCCGCCTCAATATCACCATTGCGACTCATCACACGACCAGTACTCTCCACCTGAAACATACCGGTGGGCCACAACGAAAATTCGGTAGTGTGAGTAGGATTGCCTTCGGCGTCAAAAAGATCGCGTTTGCTTATATTGCGCTTAAGGTAGCGCGCAAATTGATAGGTTCTGCCATTATTGTCTTCCCCGCCAGTGTCCCAGCGCATCGGGTTTGGCGGCATGATGCGATTCAGTGCAGAAAAAGAGGCGTTGGGGTTAAACATCCGCGCATCGGTATTCGGGCAGCAGTTCGCAAAAATCAAATCCACCTTCAGGTCAGCGAGATTGGTAAATCGGCTTTCCAATTCCTTGCCATAGCCGCGATAATCCAGCCCTATGAATTTTTTTTCCTCATATCCGCGACCCGCCATCAACTCCGTGAACCTGTAATCCTCTCTACCGTCTTCATAGTACTTGTCGAAATTGAGAAATACGTGATATTTTATCATATTCAAAAATACCCAGAACTCCTCCCACGACTCAAAAACGCCACCCTGATAGCGGCCATCATTGTTTGTGTCTAGCCATTCGTATTCATCGTCTTCGTTGCGGGATTCTTCATCACGACTTCGCAACATCCCATCCCCATCAACATCATCACCGAAATCCAGGATGCCGTTACAGTTAAGATCGTGGTCACTCTCCAGGGCATCGCTGCCTTCGCGGTATTCCACTATCGCCGCAGCCAATCTGCGAGCCTCCTCGGGCAAAATAACCACCGGCGGAGTACTGTCCGGCCCCAGATATTTCACCCTGCCCATTATCGTAGGGTTAGCACGCGACTTGAGAACTGTTATGGTAAATTTCTGCCATTTATACCATCCCCCGTATTCGTCCCAATATACCTGTCCGGTAATCTCACGATCATCATTGAGATAAAAAGTCCCAGCATCTGTTGTGTTTTTGTCCCAGTTAAATTCCTTGAACTCGAACGGATAGTGCGGCACCCCCATGAAAACCTGCACGCCATTGCGCGTATCGGAAATAGCATCGCCGTTCGGATATAGATTGTTTTCCCTGTCAGTTACATAGGTCGCCGTTAGCCTCGCCAGCATCGCCTCAATAACCGGCCGCGAAGCCGAGTTTATATTAATCGGTGCGCGAGGCTCAGCCACCCAGCCCATAATATCGTCAAGGTCATCATCCTTGTCGCCGCTCTCCAGATCCCGCTGGCTGGCTGCCGAAAGATATGTGAAATCCAGATTCTCGTCTTGCTCGCGAATCCCGGGATAAGGCTCATCAAGCCTGTCAGTACCTCTTTTCGACCAGCCTATAATGGCATCATTCTCATCATTCCTGCTAGGCCAACGCAATGGTCTCAATATTTTATACGACGAATCATAATACCATTCAACCGAATAGATCAAATCCGGATCGTCGGGGTTTTCAAGTTCGTCGGTATTATCCATCCAATAATCATATCCAAATGTCTTGATATAATCATCGGCGTCTTCGTTCCAATACCAGCGCGGTTCGGCATCGCAGTCTGCCCGACCCTGAATTAAAGGCGCTACCAGATTGGCCGTTATAGGGATATAATTAACCCCGCTTCTCCATGCACCTTTAGCGAACACTCTTTCATCAACCTGCTCAAACTTGGCATACTCCCACCGTTCCGGCTTTTCCAAAGCCTTGTATTCTTCGGGATAGAACCATCGCCCGGCGGTTACCGTGTGTGGATCAACCCAAGCCTCGGTGGTAATCATCTGCTCCAACAGCGCGAGTTGATGATCCGATATCGCATAGTCGGGATTTTTTCGCGCAAACTCCTCTACAACCCCAAGCACCTCGGCTTTGCTGCTATAACCATTGCCAGGCCTGCCATCTATGCCACTATCCTCGTCACCGTAAATCAACAACCTTCCCAAGCCTTTTCCATGAGGTCGCGGTGTAAGCCATGTCTGCGAGCTACGCACACTTCTGCCATAATCATTACCCCCAAATTCATATTCTTCTGCCCATTCCCTTTCGCTGACAACAAAAGTATCATCCTCATCAAAAATACCCAGAATTACTCCCAAGTTATCCAACATGCGCACAATTGGCTGAGTGTGAACACGCGTGCGCCACTCGTCACCAGGCACGATACCGCCGTTGATATAAATCATGCTCGCCGTATCCTGCACGTTTATACTAAATGTACCCCAATAATCGTCGGCAGCATAGCGCACCGCCGAAGTATAATCATCCCACGCACCATTACCGTTAATATCACAACCGACGTTTTCCGCAGTCGTTAAACTATCCCATTCGCTTATCTCGCCCTCGTCATGAATGCCGTTACCGTTTTCGTCTTCATAATCAAATTTGCCGTTATAAGCAGTGCCCTCTTTTATTCTATCGTTATCCTCATCGTCTTCTGAGTCACGATCAGGATCCAGATAACCAACGTCGGCAAAAGGCTCTCCGTAAGAATATGACTTGTTTACACTATCAGTTTTCAGCAAAAAAGTCGCCGCACTCATCTCCGCAAAACCCGGCGTTTTCAAGGCATCCCAGTCCATCGCTATTGGCGTACCCGGATGGCGCGAATCCGACAATTCATAAAAAACATGCCTCTTCTCGGCATTATCCATAAGAGCATAAGCCGACCTGCTAATCTTGTCTTTGTTATGATCAAACATCGTTCCCGATGTGTCGCTATTGTTGACACAGATTTCGATCTCGTTATTGAGCAAGGTGTAGCCTTCGAGCGCGTAGACGAGATTCGTAAACAAACTCGGCTCACCCATGATGCGCTTCTTCGAATCCGACCTCATCGCCTCCCGCGCCGCCTCTATCCCACTCATCGCACGGTTTTCCGCCCGCACACGATTTATCGTGCCGCGTGCGACCACCCGCTGCGTTTCTGTAGTACTGAAAAACGCGATCGCAAGCATCGACATCAGCGTAACAATAGCCAGCGCCAGAATCAATACAACGCCGGCCCGTTCGTCCTTGTCAGCGGTCGATTTCTTCTGCTTGATTTTTATGTTTTTCATCACTCCCCTCCGGGAATAAAGGATAGCGGCAACATTATTGCAAAAATAAAACCCCAGCAACGTAAATGCAGGGGTTGGGTAGTCAATTATATATTGTCTCGGATTCCACGCGCATTATACCACAAAAACACCGAAAGTCAAATGAAAATAAGCGGATAGCATCAATCACAATGCACCCGAAGCACTTCCGCAAGACGCTGAAGCCCCACGACAAATCCCTCGCCGCCAAACTTGTGGCCCTGCCATATTTCAGGAATAAACACGCCATCTATGCCCTTGAGTATACCCAAAATCTCGGCAAAATCAACCTCGCCATCACCAATCTGAAGCCCCTCGCCGCTCAGCCCCGCCGCGTCCGCTACATGTACATGCCGCGTAAATGGGCGCAACGTCCGAACGTACTCCGCCAGATCGCAGCCCAAAAAATTGCACGCCAGCTGCGCGTGCGAAATATCCAGACACACCCCCAGCCCCGCCCGCTCGCAAAACCGCGCAATCTCATCGGCATCCACAAAAACATTGTGGTGCCACTGCCCGCCAAAATACCACGGCAGCGGCGGCATATTCTCCAATAGCATCTCCACGCCACGCGCATCAATACGCGCCATTGAGTCCGCCAGATTCTCCATCATCGAGTCCGCATAACGCGGCTCCGGCAAAAAACTCATCCCTCCCGGATGCAACACAATTCTCGGCACAGACGAACTATCAAAATGCGGTGCTATCGCCCGCGCCAATGCGTTGACCTCTTCGATTCTTTCGATCGAACGCATACGCATCGCCTC
>CAYSUZ010000152.1:0-4759 GCA_964434335.1 uncultured Planctomycetota bacterium
TCGCACAGCCGCTTTTCCTTGTTCAGACCCAACACCTCGCCGACTTCCGCCGCGTGGCGCACTTCCGCCAATATCCGCTGCCGGGCGGCGATGAGGCCACGCGCAATCCGGTGCGAATCGCGCTGTCGTGCCTGCTGGCCGATATGCCGAAAACGGACGAGGCGACGATAAAAAAATTATTGCCCGGGCTGGAGCATACGGAATTCGCGGTACTGCGCAAAATGATCGAAACCGACACGCGCTCGCCGATGAGTTCGAGCGCGGGGCGGCTGTTCGATGCGGTCTCGGCGCTGTTGGGGCTGTGCGACAAGATCACCTACGAAGGCCAGGCGGCCATTCGCCTGCAAGAACGGGCGACAGCACAGACAGATGATGCGTACGAATACGAAATCGATCAAACCGCAAAGCCTGCGGTGGTTTCGTTCGCGCCGATGATCCGACAAATCGCCGAAGAAAAATTAAGCGGTAATGACATCGCAGAAATTGCGAGAAAATTCCACAACACCGTCGCGGCCGCCGTAGCCGAAACCTGCGCCATGATCAGCGAAGCGGAAAGGCTTGATGCGGTGGCATTGTCGGGCGGCGTTTTTCAAAACGATCTTCTTTTGTGCCTCATCGAAAAAAACTTACGCAATCGCGGCCTGAGGGTTTATACTCACACGGCCCTGCCGCCCAACGACGCTTGCGTTGCGTTGGGGCAGGCAGCGGTAGCACAATACAAAATACGATGATTACCCTCTTTCAATACTGGAGGAATGATTCCTTTCGGAATAGCCCTTTATCAGGGATTTGCTTCCAGGGCGCTTGTTGGCACAACTGCCAGCGACCCTTTTTTCAACACTGGAGGAATGATTCCTTTCGGAATAGCCCTTTATCAGGGATTTGCTTCCAGGGCGCTTGTTGGCACAACTGCCAGCGACCCTTTTTTCAACACTGGAGGAAAAATGTGCCTTGCAGTACCAGCTAAAATAATCGAACTCGATGGCGTTAACGCGACGGTGGATTTCGGCGGCACTCGCCGAAGCGCGGTTGTGTCGTTTATCGACAACCCAAAAATCGGCGACTACGTGCTGGTTCACGCAGGCTTCGCTATCCGCAAATGGAGCGCGGAAGACGTGCGCGAATACTACGAGATGACCGGCCTGAAAAATCCGGAGGACGCAACGGACAATGCAAATTAAGGAATGCTTGAACGACATCCGCCAAGCGGCGGCCCGCATCGGCCACGACGTGCGGTTGATGGAGGTCTGCGGGACGCACACGATGACGGCGTTTCGCTCGGGACTGCGTTCGTTACTGCCAGAAAATGTCTCGCTGCTTTCGGGGCCGGGTTGCCCTGTCTGCGTAACACCGCAGGAATATATCGACCGGATAATCGCGATTGCCAAGCTGCCCGATACGCTGGTCACGACGTTCGGCGACATGTTGCGTGTGCCCGGCAACGAAGAATCGCTCGAAGTAGCGCGGGCAGAAGGCGCGGGCGTGATGGCGGTGTATTCGCCGATGGACGCGCTGGAGGAGGCGAAGAAAAACCCCGCAACGCGAGTCGTATTTTTCGGCGTCGGCTTCGAGACGACAGTTCCCACGACGGCGTGGACGATCAAGGAAGCGGCGCGGCAGGGCGTGGAAAATTTTTCGGTTCTGTGTGCACACAAGACGATGCCGCACGCAATGGCCGCACTGCTGAAGGGCGGCGAGATCAACATCGACGGGTTTATGTGTCCCGGACACGTGGCCGTAATTACGGGCACGCGGATTTTCGATTTTCTGTGCGACGAGCACGGAAGGCCCTGCGTCGTGGCGGGCTTCGAGCCACTGGACATGGCGCTGGCAACAGCGATGCTCCTGCGCCAAATCGCGGAGGGACGCGCGGAGGTTGAAAACGAATACCACCGCAGTGTCGATGCGGAGGGCAACCCCGCAGCGCGCGCGCTGATCGAAGAGGTCTTCGCACCCTGCGCGGCAGAGTGGCGCGGAATGGGCACGATTGAGGGCAGCGGGCTGCGAATACGCGATGAATTCGCACAGCACGATGCGGCGAAAATTTTTGACAAACTGAGCCTGCCCAAAGCCGCCGGGACGCCGGGCTGCATCTGCGGCGATATTATCCGGGGAGCGCGTGTGCCGACGCAATGCGCACTGTTCCGCAAAACATGTACGCCAGCAAAGCCAGTGGGCGCGTGCATGGTCTCGGCAGAGGGAACCTGCGCGGCTTATTACAAATACGCCGGACGCGACCAAGGAAAATGACATGAACGCAAATGAAAAAATACTTCTGGGGCACGGCGGCGGCGGAACACTGACGGGCGATTTGATCAAAAACATCATCATGCGCCACCTCGACAATCCAATTCTCGCGCGACTCGACGATGGCGCATGCCTGACGATACCGGAGAAAGACATCGTCTTTACAACGGATTCGTACGTGATCCACCCGATTTTTTTCCCGGGCGGCGACATCGGCAAGCTCGCGGTCTGCGGCACAGTCAACGATCTGGCGATGCAGGGCGCACGGCCAAAGTATTTGAGCCTGGGGCTGATACTCGAAGAAGGTCTGGCGATACGGGATTTGGAGCGCATAATCGCAAGCGCAGCGGGGGTGCTAAACGAGACCGGCGTGCAGGTCGTTACGGGCGACACAAAGGTGGTCGAGCGCGGCTCGGGCTGGGGCATCTTCATCAACACGTCTGGCATCGGTGTGCGCGTGGCGGACGTGGGCGTGGCAAACGCGCGGCCCGGCGACGTGGTGATTCTGACGGGCACAATGGGCGACCACGGTACGGCGGTGATGAGTCGCCGCGAGGGGCTGGAATTCGAGACGGAAATCGTGAGCGACGTTGCGTCGCTGTGCGGGCTGACGGAGGCGCTGCTGGAAGCGGTGCCGTCGACAAAAGTACTGCGCGATCCGACGCGTGGCGGCGTGGCAGCGGCGGTGTGCGATATTGCGGCGAAGTCGGACGTGGGGATAAATCTGGACGAAAAATCGCTGCCGATTAAGTCGGCGGTGCGCGGGGCGTGCGATCTGCTGGGGCTTGACACCCTCAACGTGGCCAACGAAGGCAAGGCCATTGTGGTTGTGGCCGAGGCCGAAGCAACGCGGGCGCTGGAGGCATTGCGAGCGCATCCTCTGGGACGCGAAGCATGTGTCATCGGCAAAGTCGTGGAAGATCATCCGGGGATGGTGCTTCTGGAGACGTTGATTGGCGGCGAGCGGATAGTCGATATCCCCGCCGGCGAGGACCTCCCCCGCATTTGTTAAGCGGGCAGTGCCTGCCGTTGATGCAACGTTACTACTCTGGTATAATTCTCCCGGAAATCCGTCATTTTCACCGGCTGACTTACAACACCAAGCCAGCTTGGGGGTTGCGAATCGCGCGCTCCATGGCATACCAAGTTTAATGAAAAGGCACTGTCGCATGCACACAAAAACAAAAAAGAATCTCAACGTAAGCCTAGTCGCAAAAAACAACCTCTGCTGCGGCTGCGGCATGTGCAAAACCGCATGCCCACATCAGGCCATATCCATTTCCTTTGATAAAAACAAACAATACCAGCCCTGCATCAACGCCGCATGCATCAACTGCGGCCTGTGCCTCAACGTCTGTCCCATGGCTCCCGAAAACCTCTCGCAGCGCATCGAATCGGCCATACACAAAAGAAGCGATTACGGCTTCGACCACACCACCGCCATATACAAAGGCTATCAGACAAATGAAGATTCGTACATCAAAAGCGCCTCCGGCGGCATGCTCTCGGCTCTGCTGAAATACATGCTCGACAACAAAATCGTAGACGCCGTAATACATGCCCAGCCGATGTGCGCGGGCGAAGACGAAAAATACTTCAGGGCCTCCATCTCCACCTCCGCTCAGGAAATAGAGGACAAAAAAGGCTCCTTCTACTATCCCATCGAATTCTCAGATGTCCTCACACAAATCAAAAACAATCCCGAAATCCAAAATGTCGCCGTCGCGGCCCTGCCATGTGTGCTCTCGGGAATCAAACTGCTCAAAGAACACGACGAAGTCTTCGCCCGAAAAATTCGGTATTCGCTCTCGGTCATTTGCAGCCATAACGTAACCGGACAATTCGCCGACTGTATTGCAAGCCATTTCCCCGAGCAGACCCCCGAGAAGAAAATCAATTTCCGAGACAAACACGACATACCCACGGCCGACGACTTCTCGAATTCGGTCGAATTCGCCAACGGCAACAAACTCAGCGACTCCCGATTCAAAACGCCTTTTACCAGAGCCTGGCGCAGCTACGCCTACGCGCTCAACCCATGTCTGTTCTGCCCCGACTTCATCGGCGAAGATGCCGACGCTGCCTTTAAGGACGCGTGGGGGTTTACCAACCTCGTCAAAAAACAGGGCGAGAGCCTGGTCGTGGTCAAAAACGATGACATCGAAAAATTCCTCCGCGAGATTAAACAACAAGGTCTGGTCGATTTCCACGATGTCGAAATGCAGCGATTCAAAAACTCCCAGAAAATGACCCTGGACTACAAGACCGGCAGCATCGACTTCCGAGCGCGCAAACACAGACTGCTGCGCCGCAGGCTCAAAAAAATCATCGACCTGCACGACGGGCTTTTTATCAAAAGGCTGGGATACGGCCTGGACTTTCATCTCAAAAGGCTCAACATGCGCGTCTCGAAATCCCTCCGCCGCGTTATGGGCATGCGCAACCCCATCCGCTGGTTCAAGGCGGTGGCGTTGCTGACGAGATTCGTCAACTATCCCTTGGGGTATGCCCA
>CAYSUZ010000153.1:0-4755 GCA_964434335.1 uncultured Planctomycetota bacterium
TTTGTTTTTCTATTTTTTGTTATTCGGTCGGAGTCGGTGCTTGAATTTTTGTAACGGTAGCCCAGACAGTGAAGTCTTCTTTTGTGTGCGAAATTATTTTTGCCCATGTCGGCCATCTGCCGGGCCATTCGGCACCACCGGTATAATCAATGCGTAGTTCCATTTGTGGGTGATCGCCAATCTCGGAGTACTTGCCGGTAAACACCGCAACAATCCGCACGTTCTCTTTGCTAAGTATCTTGTCTTTGCTTCTGGGGATAAGTATCTTAAGAGTAAACTTAACATTAGGTGGATTGAATTTAATCCTGTGTTCCTTCAACCATTCAGGCCCGTCGACCGCAATCCCCACAGGCAAATCTTCGAGTACGATTTCAATGTTATCTTCTGCAACCGTCAGAACCACTTCGATCCCAGCCTTATCAAAATCGAGATTGACCGGATACGCAAGCCCCGGCAAGTACTCACGGGCATCGGTAATAATATTGGCCGTTACCGTGTTAGTTTTTCCGGGCAACGGCAGTCTGTCCTTCGTTATAGTCTCGGTAACCGGACTCCACTCCGGATTGTCGAGAATAAAGCGCGGGCCGCTGACGTGCACCAAAACCTCTTTAACCGGATTTAGCAGCAGCTTCTGTGCGTCTTCGGAGTAGGCCACCGCTACCGACACGTTTTTTTCGATGCGTCGCGCGAGAACTACCGAGACAATCGGTGTCGAGACAATCTTGACTTCCGGCGGCAATTTCAGATTAGCCGCGTTTATCGCAACATCCATCTTAAGCGGCATGAATTTTTTGTTCGCGGCGAAGTCGGCAGCTTTTGGCGCCAACGTTATCGTAGCGACATTGCTCACGCGAAATATCTCGTCTAGCTCGGCTTTGCTGCCGCGCAGGCTAATCGTAATCGTTTTGTTTTCGGTTGAGTTGCCGACCGACTGCGTCAACACAACAACATCGCCAACGTCCTGAGTAGCATCTATGCGAATTTCAAGCGCAAATTCGATATCTCTCTCGCCGACGATCTGTTGCTGAATATAAAACCATATCGCCACGGCCAACGCAGCGATGAAGAGCAGGTTGAAGAATGCAGCGATTTTTGTCTTGCCGATGAGCATCACCCCCCCCTCCGCGCATTCTTGCTAAAAGACTTCTCGACCGTAGCCAGAAGGTCTTCCTTGGTAAGATTGCCGCTGAGCATCCCTTCGGAGGCAATGCGAATTGTGCCACGCTCCTCGCTGACCACCAACACCAGCGCATCGGTTTCTTCGCTCACACCCAGCGCCGCGCGATGGCGGCTGCCGAAATCAGCGCTAACCGGATCGTCGGACAGCGGCAGAAAACAGCCCGCCGCGGAGATGCGGCCATCCTGGATAATAATCGCGCCGTCGTGCAGTGCGCTGTCAGGAAAGAAAATGCTCCTGAGTAGCGGAGCCGAGATATCGGCGTTGATGCCCACGCCACCCTCGGCGTAGTTGTTTAGTCCGACCTCGCGCTCGATCGCAATAATCGCGCCAAAACGCCGCTCGCTGAGCCAGAGTGCGGCATCGCAAATTTCGCGCAGAAGAGCCGTGCCCGTTTTTTTGTCGTTGATCCAGAGAGG
Source organism: uncultured Planctomycetota bacterium (assembly GCA_964434335.1). Taxonomy (GTDB): domain Bacteria; phylum Planctomycetota; class B129-G9; order B129-G9; family B129-G9; genus JAUWEX01. Next base: position 1,597 of record CAYSUZ010000153.1, read on the forward strand.
ATTTTGGCCAAGTTTGGTTAGAGTGCGGCGGATTTCGGGTTGGAAAATTATTATCATGCCGATCACCGCCCAGATCACTAGGCCTTCCAGTGCAAAAATGATCGTGTCGAGATGCAGTTCCTGCGCCAAAAAATAAACCACCGCAAAAATGACCGCCAGCGTGATGCCCAACCCTTTGAGCATACCAGCGCCGCGCGTGCCACGCACAAAATAGAACATTCCCAGAAGCGCACCAAAGATCAGCACGATCTCGATGATGGCCTTAATGAGTGGGTCTATATTTTGGAGTTCAAAAAACATCTCGTTCCTGAAAAAAGATTTCGGCGGCGAAAAACTCACGCCTCCCTGTGGGCCGCGCGGATCGCATCGCATATTTTCGTTATGCGAACCGTCTGCTTCACGTCGTGTACGCGCACAATATGCACGCCGCTCAACGCACACGCCGCAACCGCCGCGTCGGTGCCTTCCTGCCGCTGGTCCACCGGCAATCCGAGTATATCGGCGATGAAGGACTTTCGCGAAGGCCCCACAAGAAGCGGGAAATTCAATGCTGCCAGTTTATCCAGATTTGCGATTATTTCAAGGTTATGATTCACCGTCTTACCGAAACCGATGCCTGGGTCGAGTACTATCTGCGAAGGCTCCAGCCCCAGATCGAGCGCAGACCGAGCGCAATCCCGCAACACCGCGGCAATTTCGGCGACTACATCGTCGTAATTCGGTGCCGCCTGCATCGTTTGCGGCGTACCGGCCATGTGCATCAGCACTATCGGCACACCGGTCTGCAAGGCAATTTCCAGAGTTCCGTGCTTGCCACCAGAGATGTCGTTTATCATCGCCGCGCCGCTAAGCACCGCCCTGCGCGCTACGGCAGGCTTGTAGGTGTCGATCGAAATCGGAATATCGGTGCGGGCAACCAGTTCTTCGACAACGGGAATCACGCGACTGAGTTCTTCGTCCTCGCCGACCGGCTCGGCGAAAGGCCGCGAAGACTCGCCGCCGATGTCGATGATATCAGCGCCCTGCCCGATCATATCGAGCGCGTGTTTGACCGCGATATCGGTATCGAGATACTCGCCGCCATCGGAAAACGAATCAGGCGTAACGTTTAGAATACCCATCACTAATGTGCGTTCGCCCAGCGGAAATTTCCGCGCGGGAAAGTCCAGCGTCGCAGGTTTTTTGTCGGGAAGTTCGCGCATGGCTCAATTGTATGCCAGGCATGGGAAAACTGCAACATCGTATTGGGCCTTTATCCAAACAGGACATGTTGTATACTCGTATAAATGAAAAGTTTGATTCGCGGCACTCACGAACCCCAGGATACGATATGCCAAACCACAAGACCTGCCGTCTTGGCTATGCTTCTGCTAAAATACGATTGATTTTCTCATGCCGCGCATTTTTGCTCGCTGGTCTGGCGTGTTTTTGCCTCGCTATGCCGATAAGCCGTGCCGCAAAGGACAGCAAGGAATTAATCATAAGCAACGCCGATTTCAACTCCGGCAAAGCAACACTCGAACTGCTCTTGCAGGCTAAGGCTGCCGAGCAGAGGGGCGAGCTGCAAAACGCGGCACTCCTCTATCAAAGAGCCATTGAGGAAGCACTCAAAGGATCAGGAGTCTTGACCGTGCGCGACCGCGACAAGATCAGGCGCACCGAATGCTTCGTGCCCGTCACCGATTTTTGTTTTGAAAAGCTGCTGGGATTTGGCAAAGATATCCGCGAAAAATATCTTGTCTCTTACGAACACAAGGCGCAGAGAATATTCAAAAAGGCCCTCGCCACAAAAAATATCTCAATGATGATCGATCTCACACAGCGCTATCCCCTTTGCGAGAAAAGCCTCGAAGCACATGTATTCCTCGCCGACATCGCCGCCGAAAGCGCGAACTACGCAGCCGCCGCTCGGCATTACAACATAGCACTAAAGACGTGACTGGCTTATTCCTGCAAATCTCCTGAGGCTCGCGCCAAGACCGCCTTGTTAGCGGCCAAATACGCCTCGATAATGGCGATACTGGGACGCAGCGAAGAGATCGGCGTGATCACAGCGCTCATTAATACCAAAGGCCTCAAAGACGAAAAAATATCGCTAAACAAAAACATCATCACGTTATCACAGGCCCTCGGCAAATCGCTCTCCGCGTCGCAAAATGCGCCTGCCCCTCAAGGCAGCAACACCATAACCAACCACGCCATACTCGGCGGCAACGCTGCCCGCAACATGCTCATGCCCGGGCCATCGGGTCTGCCCGGCAAAGCAATCTGGACCACCCACATCACCAATAACGAACGGACGTTCCCCATATACAATTCCAGGGTCAGAGTATCCCAACGCCCTCATTTACTTTCCAGCGTGCCGGTTTACTGGAATGACGCGGTCTACATCAACACCGGTAAATCGCTGCTGGCTTTTAACATCTTCGACGGAACACGGGTGTTCAAATTCAACCAGCCCCCGAGACCAATTAAGTCCAGCTCCCAAATCCTACCGCCGATCGAAACATGCTCGGTAGCCGACGGTATAGTCTACGCAGCTATGCCGACCGAGGGTAACAACATGACGAAGATTATCAGACATCTATACGCGTTTGATGCATACACCCAAAAGGAAATATGGAACAGTCACACACAAACAGGATTGACACACGGCGTAGAGAGTGTCTGCGGAGACGTGGTTGTACACAACGGCGAAGCACTCTTTGTAGTTTCAAAAAAATCGCCCGGCGACATGCCGATCTCGCTGATGTGCGCTGACCCAAAAACAGGGCGACAAAAATGGCACTGCGATCTGGTCTCAAAAATAGGAACCGAGGCCCTCTCACGCGAGCCACAGATAGCCGACATCATAGCCATACAGGATAACACAGCAATCATTGCAACATCTGCCGGCGCTATCGTCGCAGTGGATCTTTTCAGCCGAAAAATCAAGTGGGGCATGCGTTATCATCAAACATACAAACCCGGCATGCACCGCACCAATCCCGCTAATCCTCGAATGTGGTGCGCGACCCAACCTATTCTGCACGACGGAAAATTCATCTGCGCCCCCCGCGATACCAACACCCTGTTCTGCCTCGACGCCGAAACAGGCCGCATGCTATGGTCGATACCGCGTGACAACAAAAATCTCGGCGACATACTCTATCTCGTAGG
>CAYSUZ010000154.1:0-4745 GCA_964434335.1 uncultured Planctomycetota bacterium
CTCGAAAATTTTGCGGCCAATCTTGTGACGATCCATGACATTTTCGAGTTCGGTGCTCATGATCGTATTGATGAGTTCGGGGTCCGCGCCGTCGACCGCGAGTTGCAGTCCCTTGACCAAAAAATCGTCCTGCACGTCCTTGCTCGCCTCTTCAAGCGCAAGAATTCCGTCGCGCCTAGCGACCTCGGCAAAACCTACCAAACTCTTGATCAACACTCTGGGTTGGAGTGCTTTTGTAAAAAACGCATTTTTGACCACGCCCACCGCGCCCTTGACTTTATTCAAAGGCAGGCTGATAACCGTCGCGGCAACCGCCCCAACGATTGTAATGGCAAACGAGCCGGGGCTGATAAACTCCGCCCCGCCCTGTGCATCCACTATGCCAAAGGCCAAAACACCAATGCCTAGCACAAGTCCGATTACTGTCGCCAAATCCATGCCGTAACCTCAAAAAAAGCGTCACCAAATTATGATGAGCAACGTATTTCAAAACTCCCACGACCAAAAAAATTATTGGTCAGGATAAAGCCTTACCGTCCTTTTGAACTCGATGATTTTGTGAATAATCTCGTCAGAGTTCTCGGTGACAATAACTTTTTCATTGTTAGTTAACGTAATTATAGTATCGGGCGTTTCTTCTATGAACTTTATGAGCTCGGAGTTAAGTACGCACTCGTTGCCATTTATTCGGGTAACTCTAATCATTATTTAACCCTCCAAGGGCCGCCAAAACTGGCATACCCGATTGCAATTTCGCAGCCGCAGGGGAGCCGAAAAATCTCCGGCCCCCACTGCGACATTAGCTGTTAGATCATATTGACCAACTCCTGAAGCATCTCATCGGCAACGCTAATCGTACGAGCGTTGGCCTGATATGCACGCTGACCGACGATCAGTTCGGTGAACTGGAACGAAAGGTCGACGTTGCTTTCTTCGAGATACCCGCTCTGGATGATGCCGCGGCCAAATTCCCCGGGCGAGCCGCTAAGGGCTATACCCGAGTTCACGCCTATTGTATAAGCGTTGTGGCCCTCTTCTATCAGCCCGTCAGGATTGGCAAAACGCGCCAAAACAACCTGCCCGATAGTCCGAGTCTGGCCGTTGTCGAAAATGCCGGTAACGACGCCATCCGTTGCAACACCCCAGTCGATCATCGTGCCTTCCGCAAATCCGTCCTGATCAACCATCGCCACATCAGAAACATTTGTTACGCCGCCGGAAGCATCGGTACCCTGACTGAAACCCGTTATGGCTGTGAAATCAACAGCAAACGTGAAATCCGTGTCGGCTCCCGTGCCGGTAAGGTCGATGGTCAGCGAGGTGGTGGGCGAGGAAAGAAACTGCCCGTCGGAGTCAAACGTAATCAAGCCGCTGCCCACAGTGCGCTCTCCACCGTAGTTGTCGGCGCTTTCGGCGAACCAGCGAAACTGGTTGCCATCCCCGTTTGCGCCCTGCTTAACAAACGTGAATTCCACCGTACGCGGCGTGCCCAGCGAATCGTAAACCATGACGTCGGCGCGTGTGCTTTCGCCAGCAGCCTCGGTCTCTGTCGCGAAATCGAACAGGCTTACATTGTCAACGGTAATTGAAACATCGCTAAGCGCATTCATCAAACCAGAATTACCCGATACGCGAATAACGCCAGCGCTGCTGGCCGCATCCAGCCCCGTACCCGATCCACCCAAACTCACTTCGGAGGCTTCGTGAATTGTAAACATGTCGCTGGTATCGAGTGCCGTAGTCAACGCACCAAATGTCAGCGTATCGTTGGTATTGGTGGTCGTCGAAATCGCGCTGATCTGTACAATTTCGCCGGCCGAATCGCCATTGTGGATTCGGATGAAATCACCCACCTGCACTCCAGATGTACCAAAGTTGACGCTGGTATCCTGGAGCGTAGTAGTGGTCGTCGTATACGTGCCGCTATCCGCAACTAGGGCAACTGTTCCATTGACATCTTCAAGCGTAGTGGGATGAACACGAACTGCCGAAAGCGTCTGGTTCGTAGCAGTAGTATCGATGCCCATCACATCTTCGACCCAGTCGATCAAATCGCTCAGAGTCGTTCCACCCGTTGGGGGCGGGTCGCCGATAACAAAAGTCGCTTCCGATAAAGAACGCGAACCCTTCTCGGCACTGAGGGTAATCACGTCGCCCACAGCCAGCCCCAAATCCGCAGTGGCCGTCTGCAAGTCAACCAGCGCCGTCGTCAGAACCGCCGCAGTCGTTCCGGCGTTGGAATACAGCACGTCAGATTCGAGAATCGTTCCCGAAGTAGCTATATCCCCGGAACCGTTGAGATTGCCATCAAAATCGGTGTTGGCCGTCTCACGCGCGATTCTCAGGTCGCCCACCGGTATACTCAGGTTTTCCAACGGGCCGCCGGTCGTAACCGTAAAACTGTCTAAATCTGCCATCCAGCCCTGAACGATATAGCCATTGGCGGAATTGTGCAGATAGTTCGACGGGTTAATTGAAAAGGATCCGTCCCGAGTGTAAACTTCCGACCCGCTGGCATCCTTCAATATAAAAAAGCTGCTGGCCAAATCGCCAGTGTCTTCGATAGCAAGGTCTCCGGTTAGACCTGTCGCCTCAAGTGCGCCTCGTGTAAATGCACGATCGATCGAGCCAACCATCGCCCCCAGCCCCATCTGAACCGGATTGCTCCCGCCCAGATTGCCTGTGGCCGCCGAACCAAAACTACTGGTTTCGCTCAGCATCGTCTCGAACGTTACACGCGCCTCCTTGAAACCCACCGTATCGACATTAGCGATATTGTCACCAATAACGCTAATGCGCTGTTCTTGAACTCTCAGACCGGATATTCCGGAGTTCAGTGCGCTAATTAGAGCCATACGTCCTGCTCCTTTCGGGTACTACCCTGTAAACGGGCGGGCCGCTTCTCTCGTTCCACGGCCCCAACCTCCCCACTCGAAAGTGGAGTCCAGCCTTTCCCGTTATGGTTAGAGAAACACCGCGCTGTCAATATTAGTCACAACTTTACTGTTCAGCTCCGTCATATCCAAAGCCGTCAGCACGGTTCTACTTTTAACATTGGCAATAAATCCCTTGCCGTTCATAACTAGCAGCGCATCACGCGCTCCTTTCGCATTGGCCCTTTCGAGTCCCTGCCCAAGTTTGGCTTTGTCGACATCGGTCAATTCAATACCGCGGCCTACCAGCCTGTTTTGGGCGTGAGCAGAAAACGTCAGCGAGCGGGCGCCTTGCACCGCCCTGTCCAAAAATGCGTCAAAACGTTTTTCGCTCGGTACGACTTCGGCCCCCTGCGATTGCGAGGGCGCGTTCACTGCCTGGCCTGCCTCGATAGACAATGCCCTTATTCGAATTGCAGAAACGCTGTCATTCATAACTTTACTCCACACAAACTACTGTGAGTTGTAAAAAAGATAATGGACTTGACCATCACTCGACCTCTTCGGTCGCATTAGGATCATCAAGGCGAACCTCATAGATATTGCCCTGCGGAACGAAAACGTCCCCAATCTTGAGATAAACACCAGTGCTGTCCACTGCAACACTTTCGACAAATCCCGAAACATCATCCCCCCCGCTGCCATCAGCAGCAGTAATGTATTTACCGATCAAATCGGCACCGGAGTTAATCGACTGCTGACGAACCAGTCCCTCGATAGCTTCCGACATCTCGCTATTCGATTGCAAAGACTGTATCGAAGCAATCTGCGCAGCCAGTTCCGCATTGCTCATCGGATCCATCGGGTCCTGGCTTTGCAGCTCCTGGATCAGAATGCTCATGAACTCATTCTGATCGATAGTCGAGCGATCACTGTTCGTGTACAATGACGTCACACCGCTTGTATTGCTTACTGAACTGATATCACTCATGACGTACTCCTGAAATTATGCGATTAAATCGAGCACCGAAGTGCCCGCCATCATGCGCCTCTGCTCGGCCAAGATGTCGTACGGCTCATCTTCAACCTCGCTCGCATCCGCGCTGCTCGTGCGCCCGCCAATCGATCCATCCAACCTTTCGGATGCATCGCCGAAAGTCTGCGACTGGGTGTCGCCGCTTTCAACGTTTACCGTGAACTCTCCCACCTCGATGCCCTGATTTTCCAGAGCAGTTTTGAGCAGTGAAAGGTCCTGCGAAAGGACATGGCGCGCTGCCTGCGACTGCGTCTCAAAAGAAGCGCTCAATATGCCATCCTTGATGCTCATGTTCACACGCACGCTGCCAAGCTGGGGCGGATCAAGCATGATTCGCACTTTGCTCGTGCCCTTCTCAAAAGCAACACGCATCGTTTTGACCATTTTGTCAACGGTCTGCGGTTGATCTGCGCGAATCGACTCCTGAGCATTGTTAAGCTTCGAAACAAACTCAGCACTCCGAGCGCCGTCAACATGACCGATCTCGCCGCGCATCAAACTGGCATCGCCCGCATCGGGCGCGCCTTCCTTGAGAAGACCTGAGCCGTCCGACTCAACTCCGCCGCCATCAACAGCCTGCTGACCGTCAACGATCGCAGCAAAAGATGCCGCGGGAGCGTCCTGCACATTTGCGCCCAAAACACCACGGTCAATCGCATCTCCGTAAGCGGGCATCTGTGTCTGAACACTCTCCTGATTCGCCAGCATCGGATTCACGTCGGGCTTTGCAGCATTCGCCATTTGGACGGCAGTCTCAATCGCTTTGCCCAAAGCCGAAACATCGCTGCCCTCCTTCGCGGAGGAAACGCTAGCTTTGGAAGCGCCTTCCAACAGCA
>CAYSUZ010000155.1:0-4734 GCA_964434335.1 uncultured Planctomycetota bacterium
GTTCGTTGACCAGCGCAATGTTGACCGAGCGATAGATGTTTTCGAGAATCTTGCAGGCTTCCGCCGTCGCCGGACTCGACACGGTAACCACCCCAACGATGCTGGAGTACAATTTCGCGGCAATATCAAGCCCCACCGGATCGGTAGCGCCGACGACTTTGGGCGTGTTTTCGGCGGTGAACTTCGGATTGCCGGGGTCTTCGCGTTCGGGTGAATAGGCCAGAAAAAAGTCCTCGCCACACTTTAACCCGCTCTCTTCGAGCAAGGGTCGCAGAACTTCCTCGGTCGTGCCGGGATAGGTCGTGCTTTCCAGCGAAATCAACTGCCCCGCCCGCATGTTTGCGCTAATTTGCCTGCCGGTATTCTCAACGTATGAAAGGTCGGGGTTGCGGAACTTATCTAGTGGCGTGGGCACACATATCAAAATCGCATCGACCTCTGCGACGCGGGCGTAGTCGGCGGTCGCCTCGAACAACCCCGCAGCGCGATGTGCACTAATCAGCGCAGCATCAATCGTCTTGATATAACTGCCGCCCTCATTGAGAATGCTGACCTTGTTCTCATCCACGTCAAAGCCAAGAACGCGGAAACCTGCCTTGCAAAAGGCATGAACCAGCGGCAGGCCGACGTAGCCCATACCGACGATTCCGACGACAGCGGTATGCTCGTCGATCTTTTGTAAGAGGTGTTGAGCCTTTGCGGAATATTGCACATTTTTCTCCAGTATCAAAGATGAATGCACGATTATATCCATGTTGGCAAACACGCGCAACACACGAATATGCAAAAGCCTTATTAAAAAAGCATATTGCGATGCAACTCAAAAAGTACGGCGAAAAAAGATTAAAAATCAACAGATTTGCAAACAAAAGTCGGGCCGGAGCGAAAACGTTCCGGCCTTTTTTATGCGATCTTTGCCGCCAAAGCCTTCGGCTCTTGACTTTTCGCCGCCTTCGTATATCTTTCATAAGAACATAATTCGACAACTCGACGGAAAAAACACGTGCAAACAAAACTTATCATATTGACATTGCTAACAGGTGCGCTTGCAGCGCTGGCCTCGTGCAGCAACGCCACCCGGCCCGACGGCGATATCGTCTCGCTCTCGCCGGTGGTTACCGAGATTCTGTACGAACTCGGCGCAGGCGATAGAATCATGGCCAACACAAAATTCTGCAATTATCCCAAAAAAGCAGGCAGCAAACTCAAAATCGCGGATTTCCACAACGTCAACGAGGAAGAAATCCTGCGCCTCCAGCCCGCCCTCATCCTCGACACCGAAAGCAAAAAGCACGCACCAATGTGGAAGCGGATGACGGAGGCCGGAATAAAAGTAGAGCATTTTCCTATCGATACGATCGAGCAGATACCAGCCGCCTACATCGGCATCGGCAAGGCCATCGGCAAGGAAGAACGCGGACGCGAACTCGCACAACGCTTTCTCGACGAACGCGCCGCGCTCAAGACCCGCTATGCCAACGTAACACGCAACCCGCGCGTACTCTTTCTCGTAGGCTATCTCGGCAATGATGCTGCGGGGAAAAACACTTTTATCGACGATTGCATAAAAACCGTCGGCGCAACCAATATCATTCAAAAGCAAGGATGGCCGACAGCTCTCAAGGACAGCATGATATTCACCGATCCGCCGGATATAATTCTTGTCTCAATCAACGGCAGCGACATAAATTCGCAAAAAATAGCCGAGATCAAAAACCATCTCAAAAAATTTAATGTTCCGGTTCACATCGTCAACGGCGACGAGGCCTGCCGCCCCGGCCCGCGCATCATCGCAGCATGGGAAAAAATCGGCGTGATCCTGCATCCGGAGGTGAAGACAAACTGAAACACCTCACGAAAAAACGTATGATAATCACGCTTGTCATTTTCGCCGCCCTGCTTGCGACAACTATGGCCCTCTGCATGATAGCCGGTTCGGTCAACGTGTTTTCGCTCAAGCCCGACATCGCCGATGCGATCCTGTACAAATTCCGACTGCCGCGCGTAGTAATTGCGGCGGCTATTGGCGCGGCACTGGCCTGTTGCGGCGTGGTTTTTCAGGGACTACTGCGCAATCCGCTGGCCGACCCCTTTATCCTGGGCATCTCCGGCGGCGGCACGGCGGGCGCAGTCGCGGCAAGCGCTCTCGGAATCAACTTCGCCATTCTGGGATTTTCCGGCATAACAGTCAGCGCCTTTGCAGGCGCTCTCGCGGCACTGCTGTTGCTGCTCGCCTTTGCCCGCAGGCGCGCCGGCACATCCACACACACGCTCATCCTGACCGGCGTCGTTCTCAACGCGATTTTCAGCGCGATCATTTTGTTCGCTATGTCGCTGATGAACAACCAGGACGTCTCGGTGGCGTACCGCTGGATGATGGGCAGCCTCAAGCAAGCCATCGATCACGACAGCACGCAAATCGTCGCGGGTTGTTCGGTGGTTGCGATATGTTGCGCCGCCCTGCTCGTCTTCGCGCGCAACCTGAACCTGCTGGCCCTCGGCGAAGAAACCGCCGCGCAGATGGGCGCGGGAGTCGAACGCACGAAACTGGCGCTCTTGATTATGTGCGCGCTCCTGACGGCAGTAGCCGTCTCGCTGGCTGGCCCCATCGGTTTCGTAGGGTTAATCGTGCCACACATCATGCGCATCATCGTCGGCCCCGACCACCGCATACTAATACCGTCGGCATTTTTTGGCGGCGCGATATTTTTGGTCATCGCCGACACATTCGCAAGATCGTTGTTCTATACCGAACTGCCCGTCGGCGTGATAACCGCGCTGTGCGGCGGGCCGTTTTTGCTGTGGCTGCTGAAATTCCGCGCGCGACGCGCATCTTTTTAAGGAAACCACAATGACCAAAAAACAAAAAATAGCCGTCATCGGCACCGCCTCTGCCATATTAGTACTTCTGGTCAGCGGCCTCTTCATATGGAACCGATGCTTCCGGATATATTACGGATACGAGCCGCTTGAATTCTCGAAAGAAGCATGGGACTCTGCGGACCCCGAGCCAAGAGGTCACATGGTCAAAGATTTTCTGAAAAAACACAAACTCAAGGGAATGACGTACGAAAAAGTAACCGCCCTTCTGGGTCAACCTGATGACGACAAAGAACTCAATGCTGATTCGGCAAAAACATTTTCGATCAATTACGACCTTGGCCTTATGGGTTATAATCCCAATGCAATACTCGCCTCCCCACGAGAGTTAATTATCCTTTTCGAAGACAACAGAGTTATATTCCATCTGATCAATGATTAGAATACAAGACATAGCCTTCGGCTACGGCGCGGAGCCGGTGCTCGACGGCGTTTCTATGCGGCTTGAAAAAGGCGAGTTCGTCGGAGTGGTCGGGCCGAACGGTTCGGGCAAGACGACGCTGCTCAAGGCCATGACCAAGGTCGTGCGGCCAAATCGAGGCGAGTTGCAAATACTCGACAAACAAATCTCGCACCTGTCGAACCGTGAGCTGGCGCGCAACATCGCGGTCGTGCCACAGGACACCGGCGTGATGTTCGCCTACACCGTCGCGGAGATCGTGCTGATGGGCCGCTCGCCCTATCACAGCGCGTTGTCTTTCGATAATAAAGATGACCTGGTCGCGGCGCAAAAGGCGATGGAGACGATGGATGTCGCGCATCTTGCCCAGAGACTTCTCTCCGAGATCAGCGGCGGCGAAAGACAGCGCGTTATCATCGCGCGCGCATTGGCACAGGATACGCCGATCATGCTGCTCGACGAACCGACGGCGTTTTTGGATTTGAAACATCAGGTCGGCATATATGGCGTACTGCGGCGGCTGAACCGCGAAAAATCAATGACCATCATAGTCGTATCGCACTCGCTGGGCCTCGCGGCGCAGTTTTGCAAAAGAATCGTGATGCTCAAGGATGGGCGCGTCGCGGCAGACGGGCCGGTGCGGGAGGTAATGACGAAGGCGAATATCGAGCGTGTATTTGAGGTTGATGTTAGAGTTGATTACGATGAAAAAACGGGCACGCCGCTGATCTTCCCGATAGCGCAAGAATAAAAAAGCCCGCAACTACTCGGCGGGTTTCTCATCGCTTTTGCTTTGCTCTTCGGATTTTTCCTCTTCGTCGTCGGAACCCATGAGTATCCGGCGGGCGGGATAAATGCGGCGCGATATGTTGAAAAAAAGGATCACGGCGATAATCGAGAGGCCGACAATCTTATAAACATCCAGGTTCGAAAATATGATTCCCGCGACCACTCCTGCGACCAATAAAACAAAAATCACCAACAGGATTATTTTGCGCAGACACAGATGCCCCACTGCCATTGTCAGTCTCCAAGCTTTCTGAGGACGCCGTTGAGTTCGGTAAGCGATTTAATCGTCGCGTCGGGGCGCACGCCGGGCATCAGCTCGTTTTTCCAGCCCACATACACCGTGCTCATGCCAACCATCGACGGGCCGACGACATCTTCACGCAACGAGTCGCCGACAAAAACGCTTTCGCCTTCGGTTACGCCGAGTGCTTTAAGCGTGTCTTCGAAAATTGGCGGATGCGGCTTTTTGGTGCCGTGTTTCGATGAGGTGATTATGTAATCAAAATAATCTTTGATACCCAGCCGCGTGAGTTCTTCATGAAGAAAACGCTGCGGCCAGATGTTGTTGGAGATGATCGCGAGTTTCACGCCCGAGGCTTTGAGTTCGTCGAGACATTCCTTCGCGCCCTCGTTGAGCTCAGTTCGCGACGTAAAGGGGGTGTACC
>CAYSUZ010000156.1:0-4723 GCA_964434335.1 uncultured Planctomycetota bacterium
TCGATCAATCATGTGGTTTTTTGCTTGCAGTGGTTATATCTTGTGGTTGCGATATGTGTATAATGCTTCTTGAGAAAGAATATTGCATTTTGTTGTGAGTCGATGTAGGCCATTGAGGCATTTGTGGAGACTAGCAGATGACGCGGGGCATTGTCGCATATAGAACCGATTTCCCTTTTCGAGTTCTCACCTTCTTAACCAAGCGGAGACCTCTTGCGACCGCTGTCCTCTACTTCGTTGTTTCCTGGGGAGGATTGTATCTTATCATTTTCGGCTCCGCTGGTTTTGTTAATATCTGGCGCACACCACGGCATCTCTTCATTGTTGACAATATTAATTTGGGGTTGCTTGCGCCGTTTGGTATTGCCCTCTTGTGTCACCTGTATGCCACGATTGAATCTTCTTTTGCCTATCTTGGAAGAGGACATGTGATCCCTGCCGGACAACTCAACGCCTATGAGCAATTGTGCGGCAGATTGGAAAGGGCCTACAATAATCGCTATGTCACCTTAACTGCCATTGTCTTGGCGATTGGCTTTAGTGTATACAACTATTTTCTTAAGCGGGGTTGCTGGCTGGGCGTAGGCGGAGGTCTAGCCGCGATCTATGCTCGCATATGGATTACCCTCAACTTTTATTTCATACTATTGATATTATACAAATGCATGGTTACCGTTTGGGGGATAAGGAAGATTATGGGGCTCAAGATTGATGTCCAACCGATGCACCCAGATAAATGCGGCGGTTTCCGGGCAATTGGCCAGCTCGCTCTGACGATCTACTACTTCGTGCTCATTATTATGGTTTTATTTGCTTTGCTTGTGATCTTTGACCCGTTTGCTCGGGAGCAACCACTCTATTTGGTTCTTTATTTGCTTTTTTATCTCCTTGGTTCTTGGCTTGCCTATGTCTCTATAGCTAATGTCAACAGACACATGTCCTCCCGAAAGAAGGAGGTGCTGGAGCGCCTGAACTTGGCATTTAATAAGCGCTACAAGCGAATATCAGAGGGAGGCAATGATTGCCCCTTTAGGATGGAATTCGCAAATGATATACCCGCATTATATAATCTCTATCAGATTGTCAATAGGATGCCTGTATGGCCATTTGATGTTGCGAGTATTGTTCGTTACGCGATCATATATGCCTTACCGCTTACCTTCTTTCTATTAGACGCTCTAACCAATCCTGAAAGTGTTGTTTTCCGCGTTATCGCCCTCTTGACAAACGCGCAGACTTCATAAATGGTTAGTGGACGTGACGAACGATCAGAACGAAGAACATTAGAAGGGCGTTGCGCCTTAGAAAAATGGCGGCACAAGATTTAATGTTACGATTAGTCCGTCTCAAGAGTATATGGCAAGCGCTGGCTTGATTCAGTTCCGCGAGCGCGGAGTTAGCAGACGTAGTACGGTAAGTGATATCTTCGGGTACTTATTCACAACATTACCATTCTTTGCCGCGTCTATTTGATGCAATGTCTTGCTGCCGCCGCTCACCGCAATGTTTTCAACATAGCAGACATGCTCTCTTTGCATGATCCAGTCAGTCTGCTTCATGCGGCCTAGAGGTAATATGGGAGTGGCCACATTTTCCAATATCAGCATTGTTATTTTTGCTTGACACACGCGGCGGGCGCGGATACTATCCGCCTTGATTTCTGAGTTAGCGTATCGTGCTTTTTTATTGTCGCAATCATCTTTAGCGTGGAGTTTACAGCATGGATTTTCAACTTAACGAAGAATTGCTGGCGATGCAAGAAGTCGCCCGCGAGTTCGCCGAGAACGAAATCGCGCCCAATATCGAACAGGACGAAAAAGAGCATCGCTTCCGTCCCGAAATCGTCAAGAAGATGGCCGACCTGGGCTTTTTCGGCTGTGTCATTCCCGAGGAATACGGTGGCAACGACGCCGGACATCTGGCCTCGATGATTGTTACCGAAGAAATCGCCCGCGTCAGCGCCTCGTGGGGCCTGCCGTTCAACATGCAGACCATGGGCCCGGCCCTGACTATCCTGCGCTGGGGCAACGAGGGACAGAAACAAAAATACATCAAGTCGCTCGTCGACGCCGACTTCATCGGCTCTTTCGCCATCACCGAGCCTGATACCGGCAGCGATGTTGCTTCGATGAAGACCTACGCCGTCAAGACCGACAAGGGCTACGTGTTCAACGGCTCGAAGACCTGGATATCCAACGCGCACGTCGCCGACGTTTCCGTCGTTTTCGCTTACACCGACAGGGAAGCCAAACCGCGTCATCGCGGCATTTCGGCTTTCATCGTTGATCTGAAAAAAATCTCCGGCATCACCACCGCCCCGATTGAAACCAAACTCGGCCTGTTTTGTGCGCCGACCGGATCGATTACCTTTGAAGACGCGGTCATCCCGCACGACGCACTTCTGGGGCAGGAAGGCGAAGGCTTCAAAATATGCATGAGCATGCTCGACTGCACCCGCCTTTCCAGCGCTGTCAGGGCTGTGGGCGTGGCACGCGGAGCGCTGGAGGAATCTGTCAAGTACGCCCAGGAACGCGAACAGTTTGGCAAGCCCATTGCCGCGTTTCAGATGATTCAGGGGCAACTCGCGCAGATGAAGGTCGAAGAAGATGCTGCCCGGTTGCTGGTTTGGCGTGCAGCTGCCAAGCGCGATCGCGGCGAGCGCAACTCGCTGGAAGTCTCGATAGCCAAGTACTACGCAGCCGAGGCCGCCGTTCATGCGGCCAACACCGCCGTCAAGATTTTCGGCTCGTACGGCTTCTCCTCGGAGTATCCCGTCGAGCGTTATTTGCGCGACTCGAAGTCGTTCCAGATCGTCGAAGGCACCTCCAATATTCAGAAGGTGATTATTGCTTCGTATCTGCTGGGCAAAAAATAAGAAAGGCCAAAGCGATGTCGGAAAACATGAAGAAGAAACTTGCTGTGATCGAACAACTGCGACAGCGGATTAAACAGGGCGGCGGCGAGGCTGCGGTTGAAAAACAGCACGCCCGTGGCAAACTGACCGCACGCGAAAGGGTCGATCTGCTTTGTGATCCGGGAACCTTTGCCGAGTTCGACCTCTTTGCCAAACATATGGGCAAGGACTACGGTCTCGACAAGAAGGACCTGCCCGCCGATGGCGTCGTTACCGGATTTGGCGAGGTGAACGGCCGCAAAATCGTTGTGTTCTCCGAGGACTTCACCGTGGTCGCCGGAACTTTTGGCGAGATGCACGGACGCAAGGTTTGCAAGGCTGTCGACATGGCCCGCAAAATGGCCCTGCCGCTGATCGGCATGAACGATTCGGGCGGCGCGCGCGCGACAGAAGAGATGGGTTCGCTGAGCATGTACGGCAAGCTTTTCAAGAGCCAGGCCCGCGCCTGTGGCGTTGTGCCGCAGATCGCGCTCATCATGGGCCCCGTCGCTGGCGGCCAGACCTACTCGCCGTCGATGATGGACTTTCTCTTTATGGTCGAGAACACCTCGCACATGTTCCTGGCCGGGCCGCCGCTGGTCAAGGCCGTGGTTTTCCAGGAATCTACTGCCGACGAACTTGGCAGTGCCCGCGTCCACGCCGAAAAAACCGGCATGAGCGACTACAACGCCTCCGACGACAAAGATTGCATCGAGAAAGTGCGCAAACTGCTTTCCTATCTGCCGCAGAACTCGATGGAATCGCCGCCGTATGAAATTCCCGAAGACGACCCCGCCCGTGCCGACGAAGATTTGATGGGGATCATCCCCGACGACCGCAAAAAGCCCTATGACATGCACCAGATCATCGAGCGCATTATCGACAAGGGATCGTTCTTTGAACTCAAGCCCGAATTTGCCAAAAACCTTATTATTGGACTGGCGCGGCTCGACGGCAATGTCGTCGGC
The DNA here is from genome assembly GCA_964434335.1 of uncultured Planctomycetota bacterium. Taxonomy (GTDB): domain Bacteria; phylum Planctomycetota; class B129-G9; order B129-G9; family B129-G9; genus JAUWEX01. The sequence continues at coordinate 3,862 of CAYSUZ010000156.1, forward strand.
ATCGTCGCCAACAACCCCATGCACCTAGCGGGCAGCCTGACAGTGAATTCCAGTCTCAAGGGCGAAAAATTCGTCCGCTTCTGCGATACCTTTAACATACCCCTTGTAAATTTGCAGGATGTGCCGGGTTACCTCATCGGCGTAAAGAGCGAGCGCGATGGCGTTATCCGTCACGGCTCTAAACAGCTGCGAGCTTACGCCGAAGCAACCGTGCCGATGCTCACCATCGTGCTGCGCAAATCCTATGCGGGCGGCTATTTGGGCATGTGCAGCAAGGAAATCGGCGCCGACTTTCTCTTTGCGCTGCCGACCGCCGAAATATGTTTGATGGGCGCGCCGGGTGCGGTCAACATCCTGTTCCGCAAAGAAATTGCGGCCTCGGATGATCCCGTCAAGACGCGCAACCAGCGTACACAGGAGTTTTACGACAGCTACGTCGACCCCACCTATGCTGCGGGCTTGCAGCACGTCGACGACATCATCGACCCGCGACAGATGAGGACGGTGTTGATTAAGTCTTTGGAAATAGCAATGAATAAGGTAGAATAATTCATTCATATTTATTTGTAGGCAAGACAATTACTGAACAGAAAAAAAAGGAGTATTTCATGTCGGATAATGAATCCAATATCGTTGCGCCGATGGTGGGCAAGGTCGTCAGCATTCTCGTCAAGGAAGGCGCCGAAGTCGAGATCGACGAAACAGTCGTCACCCTCGAAGCCATGAAGATCGAGATGCCCGTTAACGCCGCCGTCAATGGCACAGTCAAGGAAATCCTCGTCGCAGAAGGCGACGTCGTAGAAGCTGATACGGTTCTGGTAGTTATAGAAGACGACGACGAATAACCGCAGCGCCGGTTTCG
>CAYSUZ010000157.1:0-4698 GCA_964434335.1 uncultured Planctomycetota bacterium
GTGTTGCATTGCACATGGTTTAATGTTCCGTCTTATGCGGCTGGCAAACCTGGGATGGAATTTTATGTGTTCATCGGCGCATTGCTAATCGGCGCGGGCACTTACATTCTCCAGAACGGCACAAAAGCCATCGGCGGCAGCGATAAGAAAGACTAATCGCTTAGCGCACAATTTATTTGAAACAAAATCGGGGGAGAGGCTTATCCTGCCTCTCCTCCGTTTTTTTGTGCACTTCCACTTGAACACATCCGCCAACCTTTGGCTTCGGCGGCCAGCGCTCTGGTTTGCTTATTGTTTTGCGTGCTGAGGAGTGGTGTAGGCCTGCTTTTTTTGCGCGTGGGCGCTTGGCGATAAGGGCATCGCGCAGGATAATTCGATAGCGAGTTGACTTTTGGATATGGCGGCCTTATCATGCGGGCATGAAGACAGAAATAATAAAACTCGATCTGGAGAGTTTCGAGCCGTCGCAGCTGGAACGCGCCGCGAAAATCCTGGCCCAGGGCGGGCTGGTGGGTTTCCCTACCGAGACCGTCTACGGCATCGGTGCCGACGCTCACAATCCCGACGCTATCCAGCGATTGCGCGAGGTCAAGAATCGTCCCACCGACAAGTCGTTTAGCATCCACATTGCCTACAAGGGCGAGGTCTATCGCTACGCCGACGACATCACGCCGCTGGCTCGGCGAATGATGGATCGTTTTTGGCCGGGGCCGCTGACGCTGGTTTTGCCGGGCAACGCTGGTGCGGGTGTGGGGGTGCGCTTTCCGGCCAACCCCATTGCACAGACGTTGGTTCGTCTTGCCGAGGTTCCTGTGGCCGCGCCCAGCGCAAATCTTAGCGGTCAGCCCGCGCTCGACAGTCCCGAAAAGGTCATCGAGATGTTCGACGGCAAGATCGACGTCATCATCGATGGCGGGCCGTGTACCGGCAAGGCTTCGACGGTGGTGCGCGTGGATCGCAATGGCTTCGAGGTGCTGCGCGAGGGAAGTATAACCCGCGAGACGCTCGACGAACTTGTAGGGCGGACGGCGCTGATGATCTGCACAGGCAATTCCTGTCGCAGCCCGATGGCCGAGGCGTTATATCGCAAGGCGCTAATGCAAAAACTTGGTGTGACCCGCGAAGAGCTTACTAACAGCGGTCATAAGGTGATGTCGGGAGGCACGGCGGCGATTTTTGGTGGCCGCGCTAGCCTGCCAGCCATCTCGGTGATGGCCGAATACGGTCTCGACATCTCGGCCCATCGCGCACAGCCTGTTACCGAGAAGATCGTCAACGAGGCCGACGATATTTATGTGATGAGCGCGATGCACAAGAAAATTTTGTTGGATTGGATGCCTTCGCTCGAATCCAAAGTCAAACTAATTCACCCCGAGGGCCGCGACATCGAAGACCCGATAGGTGGCTCGCTAGAACGATACCGAAAATGCGCCGAAAGCATCAACGCATGCATCAGGAGGATACTTGACCTATGAAAATCGCCGTAGCGTCCGACCACGCCGGATATGAAGTGAAGGATAAAATTGCGCAGCGTCTTGTTGCCGCGGGTCACGAAGTGATCGACTGCGGCACCAACTCCCCAGACTCCGTAGACTATCCGCAGTTCGCCTGCGCTGCCGCCGAAAAAGTTTCGCAGGGCATCGTGGAGCAGGCCGTATTGGTCTGCGGGACAGGGATTGGGATGTCGATTACCGCGAACAAACTGCCGCGCGTGCGTGCGGCGTTGTGTTACAGCAGATTCACCACCGAGATGGCTCGTCGCCACAACGACGCCAATATTATCTGCGTCGGTGCGCGCGCTATCGATATGGACCTGTGTCTGGAGTTGGTCAATATTTTCATCACCACGCCTTTTGAGGGCGGGCGTCACCAGAGGCGGCTCGACCAGATAAGCGACTGCGAAGCGGGGCGCTAGTGAATTTGCGCATGCGCCATATTGTGGTGATGGGCTGTGTTGCATTGATTGTCGGCACGGTTGTGGCGGCGTATTTTATGCACGGAGACCCGTGGTATCAGCAAGATTTCAAGCGTGCGATGGAGCTGCTCACCGAAGACCCGCAGGCCGCAATGGAGCTGTTCGAAAAAGTCGCTGCCTGCGACAAGCCTGTGCGCGAACGCGCGCTTGCGCATTACTATCTTGGCCGGTACGCGCGCACCCGCGACCTGCCCAAAGCGGTTCAACATCTTTCTGTCGCGTGGAACGAATTGGAGCCAGGCGAAGATCGCGCTGTTTGTGGAATAGTGCTCAGTGCGCTTTTGTACCAGGATGGCCGCATATCCGAACTAAAAAAAGTCCTCAATTCCCTGACGAAAACAACGCAATTCCAAAAATTCGCCAACGACGAACGCAACCGGCCGAGCAGACTCGCCGCCGGATCCGCGAGGTTGTTCTTCAAAGAAAATAGCGGCTATGGTATTGGCGAGACTCACTTCACAAACGACGATTACAGTCGACAGGATTTCGCGTTCTGGAAGAGCCTTATCCTGCTTCGCAAAATCGGAGAGCGGATTGGTTCAAGGTGCGATAAGCAGGACGAAATCGTTGCGCGTATCGCCGATTTTGTTGCGCTTAACGTGCCCGACCGGCCCGGCGAGCCGCTGCGCGGTTTTGCCAACAGCCCCGGCCGCAGCCTGATATTGGGTTACGGCTCGGCGACAGAACGCGCGTGGACGATGTGTTCGCTTTTGCAGACGATGTGGATAAAGACGCGGATAGCACAGCCCGCGCCGGATTCCGCGCCGGTGGTCATCGTTGCCATTGGCGAGAAGCGCTGGATATACGACTGCGCGACGATGCGCGAGATGCGCGACGAGGACGGCGAGATTGTTTCGTTCGCGGCCTATCTCAAAAAGCACCCCCCGGTGAACCTGATCGATTTTTCGGCTGACGACGGCGCGAGTTATTTTGTCTTCGCCGACCCGCAGCAGGTTTCGATGCGGGCGTTGGTTTTTCAGAACGGGATATTGAAGGAGTTTGCCACGAGGCCGACTGCGCCGGTGGCGGTGAATCTGATAGATGAGATGTTTCGTGAGGGGCAATTGCTTTCAGGCCGCAAAAAAGATGCCCATGCCCCGCCGTGGCCGGTTCCGTTTGATTTCCGCATCGATGCCAAGTTCCGGAAACTTGCGAAGGCGTTGAAAAACGATCCCGCGAGGCTGGAAAAATTCCCGAAGGAAGATCGGAAACGTGCGGCGGCGGATTTGCGGCGCGCGGGGGTGATGTTGCAGTATCTGAAAGCGCAAAAGGCGTTGCTGGAAAAACTCATGGAGCCGCGAACTTTGATGTTGCAGGGCGATTTCGAAGGGGCGCTGGTCTTACTCGATAAGATAGCAACGGCGGCGGGAGATAACGCCGAGTTGCAGCGCGAAGTGCGGTATTTCGAGTGTTTGTGTTTGTACGAAAAGGGCGATTTTGCTGCTGCGAAGAAAAAACTCCAAGCATTTCTCAATGTCAATCCGGGCTGGCGCACATCATCCGCTCAGCATCTTCTAAGCCTCGCCGATAAACAATAGCGCCTTGCTGTGCAGGGATCATCCTCTCTTTTTTTTTGCGCTGAAATATGGTATATAGTCTGATTCTACTGAATTATGGCGGAAAAACGGAATGAACAGAAAATATCACCATTTTATGATCGCGTTGTATCTGCTTTCGGATGCGATGATGATTGCGCTTGCATGGGGGGCGTCGTATTTTTTGCGCTTCTCATTGCGATTTGATTTGGGGCTGGTGGCTTTCCCCCAGGATTCTCATGGCCGGACGGAGTACCTATATTTGCTGCCACTTATTGTGGTGATGCAATTGATGGTGATGGAGCATTTCCGGCTTTACCGGATGACGCGCAGGCCGAGCGTTTTGTCGGACTGCTGGGGTATCGCCAATAGTTCGCTGCTGTGCTGGATGTTGTTGATGGCAGTGCTGTACGTGGGGCATTTGTTTAATGTTTCGCGTTATGTGCTGACGGCGTTTCTGGTCATCAATCCGATTTTGCTGGTTTTGTCGCGGACGGCGGCGCGGTTGGCGCAGCGCTATCTTTGCAGGCGCGGCAAGGGGTTCCAACGCGCTGTTATCGTCGGCGCGGGGCGACTGGGGCAGGAGCTTCACGATAAAATTCTCAAAAACCCCTGGCTGGGCATAACTGTTGTGGCTTATATCGACGATCGAGAAGATCGCGTTGGCAAGACTGTGCATGGCTTGCCTGTTAAACCGTTCGACGAATTTCGCCAGACCATTTCGGTGCATCGTGTTGAAGAGGTTTTTATCGCGCTGAAGAACAGTGACTATGAAAAGCATAGCGATATTATCTCGGCGCTAACTGAAGAAGTGGTTGATGTGCGCATGGCCTTAAACGTAGATACCACAAGCGCGATCAATGCTTACGCAACGGATCTTTGCGGATTGCCGATGCTCAACCTGCGGCAAAACCCGCTGGCAGGCTGGCGGGCGCTGCGCAAGCGCGTGTTCGATTTGGTGGTTGCTACCGGGGCATTGATGGTGTTTGGATTGCCAATGCTGGCGATTGCGCTGATAGTTAAGCTCGGCAGCAAAGGCCCGGTGTTTTATCGGCAGGAGCGCATGGGGTTGGACGGCCGCAAATTTATGATACTGAAATTTCGCAGCATGGGGACCAACGCCGAAGACGAGAGTGGTGCGGTTTGGGCCAAGGAAAACGATCCGCGACGTACACGTTTTGGGACGTT
>CAYSUZ010000158.1:0-4692 GCA_964434335.1 uncultured Planctomycetota bacterium
AATGGCTGCTGATAGCCGTTTTGCATATGGCGAAAAAATGTACAAATTTCTCTACCATCTTGTGAGGACAGCAATGTTCTTCCATAATGATAATGACACGCTTGCCAAAGTAGAATTTGCCAAAACTAAGATATTAGCAGACCAATTAAAGCAGATTACTGATATGGCAGATGTTACATGCGGCGGTGGGGTAAAAGATGGGTTAAAAGCTACTCAGGCAGTAGAAGCCTATGAGTTTTTTGAAAAGAAATATGGTAATTAGTTTTAATAACAGGAGTTTCTTATGAAATTAAAAAGTGCAGTAGTATTGTCTTTATTGAGTTTAGCGTCAGTTTGCTTGGGTGCTCAGGTTAGTATCATGGTAAACAAAGGCTCGTTTGATACTGTTCAGCAGGGGGCTGTAGGTGAAGAAAAGGTTAATTTTCTCGATGCTGACCTCACTGACGACCGGGCATGCACAGAATGTTTTGCCGCTATGGAACTTGCAACATTTTTGCCAAAGGCAACCGGCATAAATGCAGGTGACATAAAATTCGTTTCCCCTGGCGCACTGCCGCAAACAGGAGATCTTTTCCTCATCGGAAGCTGTTTTTCTAATGCTATAATAGACCAATACGATCTTCCGGAAGGAACAAAGCTAAACACTGAACAATCTTTCAGCATCAGAACGTTTAAAGATAAAGGCCGAATTGTCACTATCATTGAAGGCACCGACCGCATCGGCGCACTATATGGCGTTTATCGCTATCTCGAAGAGCTCGGCGTTAAATTCATAGGCCTCGGAGAAAAGGGAACCATCTTGCCGGACGCCCCTGTTGACCTGCCGGAAAAACTAAATATAAACGAAAACCCATCCTATCTCACCAGAGGTTTCTGGGCATGGGGTGACAGGAAATGTGACAAAGATTTCTTCTATTGGATGGCACGCAATAAACTCAATTTCTGGACTGCTGAAAAACAGCCTGTAAAATTCCTCAAAAAATTAGGTATGAAACTAACCGCAGGTGGACATGCAATTCATGGCTTATGCTTCAATCCAAAATCCGAATATCCTTTCAATCACCCAACCTTTAAAGGCGACGAAGATAAGCCCGATGATCCTTACAAAGTCGGAAATGAATACACAGGCGACACCGACAAAGACGGCAAACTTAGCTATTTTGAAGCCCATCCAGAATGGTATGGCCTAAAAGAAGGCAAAAGAATTCCAAAGGTTTCCGAATGGCAGGGCACAAGCTTCTGTACTTCAAATGAAGATGCAAGAAAAGAATTCGCACGCAGAGTTGTTGAGCAGTTCATCTCAGGCGAATGGCAATATGTGGATGTCCTTAATTTCTGGATGCTCGATGGCGGTGCAGGCTGCTGGTGCACATGCGATAATTGCAAAGCTGACGGAACATACTCGGATAAAATTTTTATGGTTGGCTATGATATTCTCAAAGAATTAAAAAGAGTAAGAGATGCAGGCGAATTAAGTCGCCGTGTCGAGATAAGCGTTATCGCATACTGGGAAACTCTTGACCCTCTGACAAAGCCTCTGCCAGACGACTATGATTACGAAAACAGCTCGGTAACATTTTTTCCTATAAGCCGGTGTTATGTTCATAGCCTTGCAGATCCAGCTTGTACCGAAATAAACCTAAGCCAGTTAAAAGCATACCAAGGCTGGACTATGGGCGAAGGAAGGTACTATAAAGGTTCGATCTTTATTGGTGAATATTATAACGTAAGCTCTTTGAAATCATTGCCTGTAGTATTCACAAAGATCATGGCTGCGGATATTCCATGGTACTATCGCACGGGAACAAGGCATTTTCACTACATGCACACTCCCACGAAGCTGTACGGAACATGGACCCTGAATCAATACCTGATGGCTGCTCTGCTTTGGGATGTGAACCTCGATTCGACCAGTTTCATCGACGACTATTTCGATCGTTACTACCCGACAACCAAAAAGACTACACGCAAACTGTACGAACAGCTCGAATACGCAACTGCAAACATAAAAGCCCTCAAACATAACGTAGCAAGTAAACCATGGGGCTATAATCTGAACACGAGGCTCTTAAAAGGTGACCTTTTCCAGCTCGACCACATGCAATACGATGAAACACATCCTCAGCTGAACGACGGCCCAGACATTGTTGAAATGATGGACGCGATGGAATTAGCAAAGAAACACCTTGACCAGTCTCTGATGGATTGCAAAAACCTCATCGAACAGCAAAGACTACTTGAAGATAAAAAGAGATTCGACTATGGCTATTCTATGTATCGATACATTTTCCACATGGTGCGTACATCAATGTTCCATAAAAAAGATGACAAGCTAATGGCTGAAAGAGAATTCAAAATAGTCGAAAAATACGCAGCTCAGCTGAAAAATATGGTTGATGTAGTTAACGTTGCATCAGAACACACCGATTCACCTAACGGCTTCGAAGCTACTCAGTCTGTTAAGATGTTCAATGAATTCAAAAAACTTTATGGCGAAAAATAACAAAAAAAGGAGGTTTTATATGAGACTCATATTCACATTAATATTGACACTGTTTTGGGTTTCTAACTCCTTTGCTGATATTACCATATTAGTAAACAAAGGTCCCTTTGCTTCGGTCGAGCAGGGGGCCATTGCTGAAGATCAGACGAACTTTCTCGATGCCGATCAAGCAGATGACCGTGCTTGTACTGAATGTTTTGCAGCGACAGAACTGGCGCAGTTTCTCCCCAATGCAATAGATATCAAAAAAGAAGATATTAAATTTGATTCTTCTTTGAAATTGCCCAAAACCGGTGACGTCTTTATCCTCGGCTCTACAAAAACAAACTCGCTTATAAAGCAAACCAAAGATGGCAAACTCACAAACCCCCAGTCATATCGCATTAGCTCACATGAAGATAATGGCAGGGTGGTGACTGTCATACAAGGCTGTGACAGAGAAGGCACATTATACGGCGTATACGAATACCTTAATCGTCTCGGAATTAAATTCATAGGTCTTGGTGAGAAAGGCATGGTCTTTCCAAACCATAAAATAAAATTGCCTGTTGACCTGAACGTCGTTGAGAACCCATCCTATTACAGCAGAGGCTTCTGGTCATGGGGCGATCGCAAGCCCGACAAGATATTCTACAGATGGATGGCTCGCAACAAACTGAACTTCTGGACAACCGAAAATCAGCCTGCAAAATATCTGAAAAAGCTTGCTTTCAGACTAACCGCAGGCGGTCACGACATCCACAAAAATTACTTCAACCCAGTTCAAGAATACCCATTCAATCATCCCAAATACGAAGGTGACGAAGACAAACCAGACGATCCCTATGCCGTTGGTGATAATTACCAGGGCGATGCTAACAAAGATGGCAAGCTTTCATATTATGAGGCTCATAAAGAATGGTTTGGGTTCAAATTCGGCAAAAGAACAACTTACGTTCGCGACTGGCAAGGCTCAAGCTATTGCATCTCAAATCTCGACGCAAGAAAAGAATTCGCAAGAAGACTCGTCGAACAATTTATCTCTGGTGATTGGCAGTATGTAGATATCCTCAACTTCTGGATGCTTGATGGCGGTTATAAACAGTGGTGCGCCTGTGAAAAATGCAAAGCCCTCGGCAGCCATACCGACCAGATTTTCATCGCAGCAAATGAAGTTCTCAAACAGTTAAAACAAGCACGAGATGCAGGCAAGATCAACCATCGGGTGGAAATAAGTGTTATAGCTTATGCAGCCACTATCGAACCACCCACAAAACCCCTGCCTCAGGGCTATGATTTAGAAAACAGCTCCATTACATTTTATCCGATTTGCAGATGTTATGCACACAACATGGGCGATGCATCATGTACTGAAAAAAATCAGAGATATGTAAATCAGCTCAAAGACTGGACTCAGGGCCCAGGCAGATACTACAAAGGATCATTATTCATCGGCGAATACTATAATGTTAGCTCAACCATGTCCATGCCCGCGGTATATATGAAAACTATGTCCGCTGATATCCCATGGTACTATAATATCGGCGCAAGACACTTTCAGTATATGCACACCCCGACCAGACTATGGGGCACATGGACAGTCAATCAGCACCTGATGGCAAAGCTCCTCTGGAACGTAAAAGCCGATGCTACGAAAGTTCTCGATGATTATTTTGCTGAGTATTACCCGACCACGACAGAAACAACACGCAAATTCTACCAGGCCCTTGAAGTAGCATCCGCCAATATCAGGTTATTTAAAAGTCCTGGTTATTCTGACACACTTACAAAAAAAGAAATTACGCTGTTCAAAAATGACCATTTTAAATACAACGAAACTCACCCAATGCTAAACGACGGCCCCGACCTCGTCGAAATAATCCGTGCTGTTGACCAGGCTCAGCACTATATTGACCAGTCCCTCCTCGATTGCACCGACCCAATGGAAAAACAAAGACTCCTCGAAGACTGGGAAAGATTCGACTATGGCAAAAAGATGTATTACTTTATCTACCACATAACACGATTAGCCATGTTCCACCGCCAGGATAACATTGTAATGGCAAAACATGAATTCAAAATACTGAACGAATACAAGCTTCAGCTTGAAAAAATAGTGGAATACGTAAAGGTCTACTGTGAATACAAAGACGCTTACAATGGCTTCGGCGCAACCCAGTGCGTAAAACAATTTGAAGAATTCAAAAAAC
>CAYSUZ010000159.1:0-4650 GCA_964434335.1 uncultured Planctomycetota bacterium
AAAAGCCAGGGCTTTCAAGGTTAGCCAGGAGTCGTTTGACAAATTAAACAAGGAGGCTGCTGCGAAATGGCAGGGCCAATAACCTTTTACCGAGGTGTTTACCGTGAAATTATTTTCCGTAATTGTAGTTGCCTTTGTATTGTCCGTTCTGGTTGTGGCGGCGGGATGCTCCGCGCCTGATACGCAGAATAAGAACGAACCTGTTGTGAAAGAAACGCCTGCGCCCGTTGAGAAGGAAGCCCCAGAGCCTGAAGTCAAAGAGACGCCAGCGCCTGTGGTCAAGACGAAATATCCGGCAGGGCTGTACGCCGAGATTACTACAAGCAAGGGCCTGATAGTCAGCAAGCTTGAGTACAAAAAGGCTTCTCTGACGACAACTAATTTTGTGGGCCTTGCCGAAGGCACTGTGAATTCCAATAAAAAAGGCCAGCCTTTTTACAACGGCTTGACTTTTCATGGTGCATCTCCGCTTTTGATTACTGGCGGCGCGCCGAAACCCAAAGGAAAAGGCGGCCCGGGCTATGCCGTTGCGGACGAGTTTTCCGACGAGCTTAAGCACGATGCCCCCGGAGTGATTTCAATGTTGAACGCTTCGGGCAGAAGCATGTTTCTGATAACGCGCAAAGGGGTTAGGGACATCGATTATCAAGCCTCCGTTTTTGGCAAAGTGATTCAGGGCCTTGATGTTGTTAACACGATAAGCGCTGGCGATAAAATCGAAAAGATTGTTATTGTGCGGATCGGCAAAAAAGCCGAGGCCTTCAAGTCCGATCAGGCTGCGCTTGATGCGCAGATCAAAAAGGCTGCCGAAGTCCTTGCAGAGCGTCGCAAGCAGGACCTTGCAAAGATGGCCAAACGGATAACGGAAGACGGCTTATATGCCAAGATCGACACTTCCAAGGGCATGATAATTTGCAAACTCGCCTACGAGAAGGCACCACTGACAGTAACCAATTTCGTGGGCCTCGCCGAAGGCACGAAAAAATCAATCAAAAACGGCAAGCCTTATTATGATGGTTTGATCTTTCACCGTGTCATAGCTTATTTCATGATTCAGAGCGGCTGCCCCCAAGGCAGCGGTTTTGGCAGTCCAGGCTATATGTTTCCCGACGAATTCCATCCCGACCTCAGGCATAATTCGCCCGGAATTTTGTCAATGGCAAATACTGGCCCGAATGCAAATGGCAGCCAGTTTTTCATTACCGTTAGGCCGACGATGGGACTTAACGACAAGCACTCAGTGTTTGGCGAGGTCTACGCTGGCATGACTATCGTCAATCAGATTAAGCAGGGCGACAAAATCAACAAAGTTACTATCGTGCGCGTTGGCCCAAAGGCCAAGGCATTCAAGGCTGACCAGGAAGCATTCGACAAACTAGTTAAGCAGGCTAGCGAAAAACAAAACAAATAATAACAGGAACGACATCGCAATATGAATGAGAAACATCCCTTAAAAATTGCCGCAGAACTTGGCATCAAGCTTAAGCAAGTCGTTGATACCGCTAATTTGTTGGGCGAGGGCGCGACGGTGCCTTTCATCGCGCGTTATCGCAAAGAGGCTACTGGCTTGCTCGACGAGGTGGCGATTACCTCTATTCGAGACCGTATGGCGCAACTCGAAGAACTCGACAAACGCCGCGAGGCGATTCTCAAATCGCTTGAAGAGCGTGAACTGCTCACCGACGAATTGAACGCAAAAATCGCGCGGGCTGAAGTCCTTTCCGAACTCGAGGATATCTATCTGCCGTTCCGTCCCAAGCGCCGCACTCGCGCTACGGTTGCCAAAGAAAAAGGCCTCGAGCCACTGGCCGATGCGATCTTTGCCGCGCAGAGCGATTCAGCTTTCGATCCCATTGCGATGGCTGCGGATTACGTTGATGCAGAGAAGGGCGTCGAGTCTGCTGAAGATGCGCTGCAGGGTTCGCGTGATATCATCGCCGAGCGTGCTAACGAAGATCAGGCTGCCCGCGAGAAGATGCGAGCACTTTTTGCTTCGAAGGGCGAAGTCGCCTCCAAGGTCGTCAAGGCAAAGGAGGAGGCGGGCGCGAAGTTCAAGGATTATTTCGAGTGGAGCGAGTCGATAGCGGGGGTTCCCTCCCACCGCATGCTTGCGATGCGGCGCGGCGAAAACGAGCAGGTTCTCACGCTGCGGATTTTGCCGCCCGAAGACGAAGCGATTGCGATTCTTGAGGGATTGTTCATGACCGGCCAGACCGCTGCTGCAGAGCAGGTTCGGCTTGCGGTGCATGACTGCTACAAGCGCCTGCTGTCAATGTCGATGGAGACCGAGATCAGGATGGAATCCAAAAGGCAGGCTGATGTTGAGGCGATCCGGGTTTTTGCGGAGAATCTGCGCGAGCTATTGCTGGCGTCGCCGTTGGGACAGAAGGCGATGATGGGTATCGATCCGGGTTTCAGAACTGGCTGCAAGGTGGTGTGTCTCGACCCGCAGGGCAAACTGCTCCATCACGACGTAATCTTCCCCAATCAGTCCGAAAGGCGCAATGAAGAAGCGGCCCTTAAGGTTAAGGCTTATTGCGAGAAATACAAACTTGAGGCCATCGCAATCGGCAACGGAACGGCCAGCCGCGAAACAGAAACCTTTGTGCGCGCTTTGGGGCTGCCGTCGTCGATACAAATTTTGATGGTTAACGAGAGTGGCGCATCGATTTATTCCGCTTCGGATGTTGCGCGTGAGGAGTTTCCGGATCAGGATATAACGGTTCGCGGCGCGGTTTCCATTGGTCGGCGATTGATGGATCCGTTGGCGGAACTTGTCAAGATCGACGCAAAATCAATCGGTGTTGGACAGTATCAGCACGACGTGGATCAGGCGATGCTCAAGCACTCGCTTGACGATTGCGTCATGTCTTGCGTGAACAACGTTGGAGTAGAAGTCAACACTGCCAGCAAGCAGTTGTTGACCTACGTTTCGGGGCTGGGGCCGCAGCTGGCGGCCAACATTGTAGAGCATCGCAATGAAAACGGCGCATTTGCATCGCGCGTTGCACTCAAAAAAGTTAAGCGGCTAGGGCCGAAGGCCTTTGAGCAGGCGGCGGGTTTCCTGCGGGTTCGCGGCGCGAAGAATCCACTTGATGCCAGTGCGGTACACCCTGAATCATATTATATCGTCGACAAGATGGCTGCCGATCTGGGTTGTACGGTTGCCGATTTAGTAAACGATGAGACGTTGCGAAAGAAAATCGACCTGCAGAAATACGTAGATGAAAAGATCGGCCTGCCGACGCTGAACGATATTGTGCAGGAGCTGGCCAAGCCAGGCCGCGATCCGCGCAAAAAATTTGAGGCCTTCAAATTCGCCGATGAGGTGGAAAAAATTGCTGATCTGGAAGTCGGCATGAAATTGCCCGGCATCGTAACCAACGTAACGGCCTTTGGCGCGTTTGTTGATATCGGCGTGCATCAGGACGGACTTGTCCATATAAGCCAGATGGCAGATCGCTTTATCAAAGACCCCGCCGAGGTTGTTAAGGTGCAGCAAAAGGTCGATGTTACGGTGCTGGAGATAGACACAGCCCGAAATCGCATAGCGTTGTCGATGAAAAGCGGCGCGGCTGCACCCAGAAGGTCTGGCTCGAAGCCTTCCGCCGAGAAGTCTAAAGGCGCAGGGCGCAAGCCTTCGGGGAATCGTCCACATCGCCCGGCAGCGGATAGTAGTCCGAAAAAACCCAACTGGCTGGAACAGGCCATGAAGCGCAAATAGCCTTGCCGGGACTCATAACCCCTTGACACTCTTTCGGTTCTTTGTATAATGACCCGCTTGATTATTTCCTACGGGGAGAGTCCGCGAGTTGTGTGCGGCATGATGCAGGTGCTCTTGTGGAAAACGAAAAAGATACTTCGCCATTGTTCGATTTGATTAAGTCCGCCAAGGACGAGAAGAAGATCGAAAATGATGGTGTAAAGGATTTCGGCGTCCAACCCGTCGAGACGATAGAGAAGCCCGAAGCGCTGGCTCCTGATGTCGCCGACGAGTCGCAGACGCGTATGCAGTCGATGTTGGGCGCGCGTAACAAGGGCCTGACACTGAGATACGATACGGCGATGTTGGTTTTGCTCGCGCTGGTTGGTCTGATTGTGATCGCCTACCTTTGGGGCCATTATGCCGGAAGGCATTTGGGTCTGAGCGAAGGGCGAGCGCAGGCTGTTGAGCCTTCGGGCGGCAAAAGTGCGAATAACGGTGCGGCAGGTAATTTGAATTCGAAAATTCCCGTCGACGACGGCGCGATCGAACGGCCATTTTTTATGTTGCAGATCATGACCTATGGCGAATCGCACAGACAGGCTGCCGAGACGCTGAGGCAGGAGATGGCGGAGCAATGTTACGTCGAGATAATGGAAAGCAAGCCGCCGAATGTGCAGTTCAGAATTGTCGTCGGGCGGTTTAAGAATAAAAATAGTGCGCAGGCAAATTATTTTAAAGCTTATTTTGAGAAGAAATATGGCGAATGCCTGTTCATCAAGCGAACAATAACAACACCATGACGAGGCCGAATTGAAAATTAGTTCCGAATGTGTGCCCTGCCTGATGCGGCAGGTTTTGAGTACGGCTCAGATTGCCGGAAGGGATGAAACCATCCGCCGAGCGATGATGCTTGAGGGCCTCAGGACTATGGCGGAGCTTGATCT
>CAYSUZ010000160.1:0-4645 GCA_964434335.1 uncultured Planctomycetota bacterium
GTGACAACTACAACGACCTCGATTTGATAACCGAGGCGGGCTGCGGCGTGGCAATAGGCAACGCAGTCAAAGAACTCAAAGCAGCAGCTGACCACGTTACCACTAACAACGACGAACACGGGCTGTACAGTATTCTGCAAAAACTTTTCGGAGAATAGATGAATCTCGATACAAACTTATATCTCACCGATTCCGGCGGCGTCGATATGCACTTGCATACTATGTTTTCGGACGGTTCATTCACTCCGCACGAAGCCATGGAATATGCTCACAGCATCGGCCTAAAGGCGCTCGGAATATGCGATCACGACACAGTTGACGGTCTTGTACAAGGCGCACATGCCGCCAGAGATTTCGACATAGAACTCATCCCCGGCATCGAGCTGAGCTGCCCCTGGCGTGAGATGGAGCATCATCTGCTGGGTTATTACATGGACGTAAAGGAGACGGGTTTCCAACAAATGCTGCAAAACTGCCGGGTCGAGCGCATAGCAAGAATGCGCGTTACCGCAGAACGACTGCGCGCAACTGGTATGAAAATACCCGACGCAATACTCCAACGTAATGGCGGCATGATCGATCGCGGCGACATCGTGTGGGAGTTTATAAATCAAGGCCTGGAAAAAGATTTCTCGTCGGCGTATCCAAAATATTTCTGGCACGATAAGGTTGGCTACGTTTTGCCATACTCCGAAGGCGATGCCGAGCCACTAACAATAAAGCGTGCCATCGAAAGAATCCATAGCGCGAACGGCCTCGCGGTTCTGGCGCATCCGGTCGGATTCTACGTAAAGGAAATGCCGCGCGAACAGGTCGCCGAGGCAGTCGAGTGGGGGCTGGACGGACTTGAAGTCTTTACACCTCGCCACACCGAAGAACAGATGCTCTACCTCCTCTCGCTCGTAAAAGAGTTCGGCATGGTCGCCACCGGGGGCACGGACTGCCACGGCAAAATCAAAGACGAGCCAAGAATGGGCACCCTGCGCATAAAAAAATCATTGTTGGACGACCTGCAAAAAAGATTGTTGATAAAATGAAAACAATGGGAAAATGAGCAACCTGCGCACGATAAAACTTACCGTTGAATATGATGGCATGGACTACTCCGGCTGGCAGCGGCAGGACAACGCCATCACGATCCAGCAGAAAATCGAAGAAGCGCTGGAGCCGCTGTTTCAGCAGCCGATAACCATCGAAGGCTCGGGGCGCACCGATGCCGGTGTGCACGCGATCGCACAAATCGCATCGTTCCACTTCGATGACTCCGCAGACCGGGGAATAGTAAAACACGGCAAGAGACTCGACCGGATAAAACTGCGCCGATCAATCAACTCAACTCTTCCCAACAACATTGTCATCACAGACACGCGAGAGATGCCGACGGACTTTCACGCTCGCTTCAGCGCAAAGGGCAAACGCTATCGTTATCTCGTGCTGAACAGATCGTATTCTTCCGCGTTTTACGCCAACCGCTGCTGGTACTATCCATATCCGCTAAGCCTCGCGCGGATGCGTCAAGCAGGGCGATTGCTCAAAGGGCGCAAGTCTTTTCGCGCCTTTACGAGTCAAGCGCACGAAGGAAAAAGTTACGTGCGCAATCTGCACCGCGTCTCGATATCGCAAGACGGGCCGTGGTTCACATTTGTCTTCGAAGCCGACGGCTTTTTATACAACATGATCCGCAATATCGTCGGCACGCTGACCGACACAGGCAAGGGAATTATCGAACCCAAAAAAATTGCGCAGATACTTGAATCCGAACAGCGACGCTGCGCCGGAACGAAGGCGCCGCCGCAGGGGCTTTATCTAGAAAAGGTTTTTTACTAACGATGAAAGCACTGATCTACCAAAAACGCGGGGGAGCGAAATTTGTCGAGGACTACCCGCCGCCAAAACCCAAGCGAGGCGAAGCGCTGATTCGCGTGCGCCTGGCGGGGGTCTGCAATACGGATATCGAAATCACCCGCGGCTACATGGATTATCAGGGCATTCTGGGCCACGAATTCGTCGGCGAAATTTTCGACTGCCCCGACAAGAGCCTCATCGGAGTCCGCGTGCTGGGCGAGATTAACTGTCCCTGCGGAACTTGCCCGACATGCAAAGCAGGGCGGCCAAACCACTGCCCGACGCGATCGGTGTTGGGGATTTTCAAGCGCGAAGGCTGCTTCGCCGAATTCATAACCCTGCCGACAAAAAATCTTTATCCCGTCCCCGACGATATTCCCGACGAGGTAGCGGTATTTGCCGAACCCCTCGCGGCGGCCCTGCAAATACTCGAACAGATCGAGCCTGCACGCAAAGAGGAGATCGCGATTCTTGGTGATGGGAAGCTGGGCCTGCTCGTGGCGATGGTTTTCGGATCGAAATTCAAAAAACGCGTCTACGCCTTCGGTCATCATCAGGCCAATCTACACTTGCTAAAAAATTACGGCGTCCGCACCGAAGTCCTCAAAAACCCCATCGACAAACGCTTCGACATCGTCGTAGACTGCACCGGCAGTGTCGGCGGGTTCCGTCAGGCGATGGCGATGACGCGACCGCAGGGAACGCTTGTGCTAAAAAGCACATTCGCCTCATCAGAATCGCTAAACCTGGCGCCACTTGTCGTCGACGAGATAACGCTCGTCGGTTCGAGATGCGGGCCATTTGCCACAGCGCTAAAGACACTTAAGAACGGCACAATCGATCCGCAGCCCCTTATCACCAGGGTATTCGACATAGAGCATGGCGCGCAGGCTCTCGAATTTGCACAACAAAAAGAAGTCCTCAAGGTACTCATCAGGATCAATAACGAGAAGGCGAGATAGTATGCCCGGCACACGACTGGAATTGCTGCGAATACAAAAGCGACTGGTGCAGCGCATAAAAGGCGAGATCGACGAATCCATCGGCCCGCTGAATCCGGCCTTGCGCAAATACCGCAAAGAATACGAACGCGAATTCGCCCGTTTCGAAATCTCCGATACAAGCGAACTGCTCGAAAACATGCTGCACTCCAACGTGATTTTCGTCGCAGACTACCACACGTCACGATACTCGCAGCAGACACTTGTGAAGATTTTGCACGAACTTATCGAACACGATAAAAAAATTGTGCTCTGTATCGAGATGGTTCAGATCAAGGATCAGCCGGTTCTTGACGCGTTCATGCGAGGCGATATCTGCGATGACGAATTCCTCGAACGGATCGACTACGAGCGCACATGGGGATTCAAGTGGGGCAATTACAAACCGATATTCGATTTCGCGCGCGAACACGGCATACGCGTTGCGGGAATAAATTACACACAGGAAAAACGGCTGCAAAGTCTCGAACGACGAGACCGGCGCGCCGCGAAGGTTGTGGCTGCCGAGGCGCTCGCGGCTCCGCAGGCCGTAGTAGTCGTTCACGATGGCGACCTCCATGTTGCCAAAAAACACCTGCCGAACACCGTCGCGGATATCCTGAAAAAAAAACGAAACAAGATGCGATGCCTCAGGGTCTTTCAGAACAGCGAAAGCATTTACTGGCAACTTGCCGAAAACGGGCACGAAGACATCGATGCGGTGCGATTGGGACGCGATGCGTTTTGCGTTATCAACACAACGCCTCTGGTGAAGTTTCAGTCATATTTGAACTGGGAAGCGAACAGGGAGGAATTGAACCCGTTTATTTCTTCGAACTGGATGATAAGCGGACAAAAGAGTCTGGATTATTCCGAACAATTGCAGGAAATCATTTATACGCTAGCAGATTTTTTTGGCATCCCGCGCGACGGCCTGGATAATTTCCAGTTATACACGACGGGCGATCTCAATTTTTTCCGATTATTGCGGCAGGACAAAAACTACACAGAAAAGGAAATCCAGGACATAACAGTGCAAGTGCTGAAGGGCGAGAGTTATTTCATAACCCGCGAACATATTATCTATCTCGGCAATCTTTCGCTAAGCCATGCCGCGGAGGAGGCAACGCATTTCATCGATCATCAATGCAGCGGGGATTTGGAAGCCGCGATAGAGGCACATCAGGCGTTCTATTACCGCGTCATGCGCGAAGCGGTGGGGTGGCTGGGTTCGAAAATAATCAACCATAAGCGCAAATGTTATATAGAAGCCGATTTCGAGCAATTTCTGGTCGAGAGCACCGGGAAAAAACTTCCGCCAAAATTGGCGGAAACGCGCAGGATTTGCAGATACGTCTGCCAGCACAAAAAAATGGAGCGCAAGCTTTTCCGTCGCCGAAAATCGACACCACCAAAGCCCACGCTAAAAACTATCTTCCGCCTGCCAACAAATCTGCATCTGGGTGTAACGCATGCACTTGGCTATATGCTGGGAGAGAAATTTTTCCACGCGCTGGCCGACGACAAGATTGGCAAAGAGAAGTTGAAAGGTCTGTTTTACGAAGACTATTCCGACCCCGAACGGGCATTCGAAGTCTATATGCACTACGCCGAAAAGCTGGATTAATTCCGCGACTAAATCGCCGCTAAAAATCCTCGAACCTAAGCTGCGGTACTAGACCGATCTGTCAAAGGGAAAAAAACCTAAGGGGTTAGTCAGGTTCTTGAGATATGGATTTACGCAATTAGTGCAGTAAGGGTTAGCGCCTTTGACGTTAACTGTATCGCGCAATTGCCTATATCTCTCACCGTTCCAAATT
>CAYSUZ010000161.1:0-4635 GCA_964434335.1 uncultured Planctomycetota bacterium
CTTGGGCGCAGGCATAACCAGACCACAGACCTCCGCAAGGGGCAGGACGCGGGTTTGGCCGTTGGCTTTGTATTTGAATTCTGTTAGGCGACCGCCCTTTTCAGCAGGCGCGGGCGGGATGAGTTCTCCGCGAACGTAGCCGCCGTTTTTAAGCGCAAACAAACAGCCGGGGCCGTCGTTTTGCAGGCCGGTTATGTTGGCAAAGTGATTCGTGATTATGTAGGTAACTGCGCTCATCGCGATCTCGAATCGCCCCAGAGAATCGCTTTCGAGGGTAAATTTTACGCCATCGCAGGCCACGATGCGCCCGGTAACGCGCGTCTCGTCGATCAGGCGAAAGATGAACTCGCGTCGGGCGGCATCGGAATCAAGCCGCGTGTCAGCAGCAAAACGCAGCGCCGTAATCTCGGTAATGCGAAAGGTAAGCTGGTTGCCGACAAACGTGCGGCCGTTTCTCATCAAGATCTTGTCGCGGCCAATCGCGTCCTGTGCAACGAGCTGAGCCGAGCCAATCAGCAACAATAAAAACAAGGCCACTATGAAAAATGCTGTTCGCATTCAGTTGTTCTCCACAATTGTGATGTTCCCACATTATTAAACGAGAAATCAGCGGTACAGTTTGCCCGAAAATCTCTTTCGCGTCAACCGAAATGCAATCGCAGGGTAATTTGCGGGGTATGGGGACGTGTTTGACTTCCCGCGGTATCGGTGTATACTGTTGATCTGTTAGTGTTTCGGTCATCGTTAACAGGAGCGTAATTCATGCCAGAAAGACACATAAAACATGCTTCCAGCCCGACTGCGCGACGTGGCGGCTCGGGTGGACTGGGTTTGCTGATGGCGGCGCTGTTTTGTATAGGCGTTGGCGTTGGTATTGGCTTTCTCGCCTTCTCCGCCCCAAAAAAAACTGACGAACAGCAAAAGGTTGCCAAAAAGGAAATGGAGGAGTTCGGCAAGAAAAAAAATATGGAAGGTATGCTCCGGGGCATTGAGATACAAAGCGAGAAAACCAGCAGGACAGTAGACCTGGCCCTCAAAAAAGAGCGCAAGGAACTAGCATCGCAACACAAAGACGAGATTGAAAAACTAAACGCAGACATCGAAGAGGCAGGCAAAAACGCCGACGAAAAACTGCAAAAGACGCAAAAGCTGCAAAAGGAGTACGAGGAGGAGATAACCAACCTAAAAACAGTAATGAACGACATCATAGCCAAGAACAAGGCGGCTAACAGTGCCCCGCCAGTGCCGAGAGTACTTGTGCTTAAAGACGGCGCAATGGCGGTGCTCAATCTAAGCGCCAAACAAGAGATTTCCGAGATCAAAATATCGGTCACCAAGACCAATGGCGAAAAATACGTCCACTATCTATATCGTATTGCTCCGCACACATCGATGCTATTCAGCACCAGCGAACTCAAGCACAAGGACAAGAGCCTGTCGAAGATTGCCAAAAACAATGAATTGGAATTTTCGATACAATACAACTACGACAACGGCAAACACAAGGCCGAGACCATCAAGCCGGTCTTCGCCGCAAAAAACTGATATTAATTCATAGCAATAACGAAAGAGGCAGCCCATGAAAAAAAATGCAATTACGCTGTGCGCAGTGTTGGCGATACTGGCCGGCGTAGCGCTGGTCGCCGGATGCAGCAGCACCCCCAAAAACACCGACGATTACAAATGGCGCTATGAAAACACCTACGACGATCTCGACGATCTGATGTCGCGCATTCGCGGGCATTTCAAACACCTGCAAAAAGCCAGTTACGACCTCAACCGCATGGCTATGAAAGCTGATTCGCTGGCATGGGACGCCGAAGTCATCGCCGCGCTCGCGCCGCAGATGAAAGGCCTCGCCGAGGAACCCGTCGCATCCAATACGCACTTCTGGGCCTGCTCGTCAATTATCGAACAGCGCGCCAACAGTGCGCGTTATGCGCTGCAAAACGGCAACTGGCAACGGGCACGCGAACAGATAAAGATGATTGAGCGCGGCCTCGAGACCTACCGCAAGGACTTCGATTCCAACTAGCGCAGAACGCCACGGAGCAGATGGGGGGATTGAAAATTGAAATATCTGCGTAGGACAAAACCACTTATTGCGATATTTGCCGCGTTGCTGCTCGTGCCGTTACTGGCGCGACTGGCGGCGGTGCCGTCGCTCCGTGAGAATAGCCATATCCAACAGGCGCGAATCTATCGCGATGCTGGCAGGTTCTACTCGGCCCGGGCTGAGTATCTGATCGCGCTGAAGCAACACCCGCTCGACATCGCCCTGCACGACGAATACATTACCGCCGAAATACAACACGCACGCCTCGCCAACGATATGGCCACGATCCGCGTACTGCATAAGCGATACAGCGATCTATGGAGCAGTCGCGCGGCGCACATCAAAGCCTTGCAACCGACACAAACCGACCCCAACAAGGCCAAAAAATATCCGCCCGATCCCGAACTGGCTGTCTACCTCTATAATTACGGTGTTTTGCGCGCCGAGACCGGCGGCGGCCCCGGCATCAACGAAGGCTTTGCCCTGTTCGGAGAAGCCCGATACAACAACCCCACCGATCCTTGCATACGTGCACGTCTGGCGATGATGTGTATGGCATCGCCCACCAAGATGACAGCCGCATGGGGCGAGACGCAAATAAAAATCGCCATCACGGATGCGCCGAGCCGAGCACGCAATTACGAAGAACTCTTCAGCTATTACGTACGGACGAATCGGCAAAAAGAGGCCCTTGCCGTCGTTGCACAGGCCCGCGCGAACACGGACAATGGCAGGCTATTGGCCGAAGAAGCAGCGCAGTTGCATCTGAGCGAAGGCAACGTCTTGCGAGCAATGGGCGAATATCTACGCGCCAAGATGTGCGGCCTGTTCGCAGCTGCAGCGTTGTTGCTCGCGGCAATTGTGGCGGCGATGTGGATCGCGTCGCTGGTTCGACAATCACCAATACGCGTTGTACCGATAAACATATTTTCGGCGGCGGTAGTTGGGATATTCAGTATCGTACTCGCACAGATAGGCCACCATTTAATCGACGGACAGTTTGGCCAGACCAACGGCTGGATTGTTTTTGAAAAGGCACTGCGATCGGGATTGATCGACGAGGCCGCGAAATTCCTCGTCATCGGCGCACTGATTTGGAAACTGGCTCGGATTCGCAATGTCGCGGAAGGTATGATCATCGGCGCAACGGTCGGCGGGATATTTGCCGTGCTTAATGCGCTGATCGTAACAAGAGGAATCGGCGCGGACGCGGTTTCGGGGAAATTGTTCGCCCTCACAACAATAAATGTCTGCGGAGGCGCGATAGCGGGTTTCTTCGCGGCACGCGAAAAACTCCACCCCACCGAGCGACCTTTGATGGCGCTGGCAGGATTGATGCTGGCAATAGCATTTCACGCGGCCTTCGTGGTTGCAAGCGAGATAGGTGTAGTCGCCGCAGAGATGGGATTTGTAATCGTCGCGTGTGAAGTGGTGCTGATGCAGTGGCTGTTTGGTCGAGCAATTCTGTCCGGCGACTGGCCGGGCCGCCTCGATACAACGCATATCCGAATGGACGTGACGATATTGCTGGGACTAGCGCTGGCGACCTTCTTCTCGGTGTGCTTTGCGATACTCTCGACACAGTTCCGCAGCGGAACGGAAATTTTTGAAACCGCGCTGCCACACCTTTTGCGAGCCGGTTTTGTAATGGCGATGTTTTGCCTGCTCGTGCGCAAAACCCAATCGCCGACGGAAAATCTCGGCCCCAGACTCCTGACACGATAACCAGCAGCCTACTTTATGGGCGACAGACGCGACAGGGTCGGTAGCCAGCCAGGAGCGCCTGCCTGCGAGTTTCGAACAAGACGGCGTTTTCAGATTTGATCTTTTGGCCATAGAGACATGCCCTGCGGTGAACGATTCTGGAGCGAGCGCTGCCAATGTAGCCCGAAGGCGTAGTCTGCCACAGGCCCGATTTTTCTCTCGCGGCCAATTCTTCCAATCCCGTCATCATCTCGGCATGCGCCAGATTCGGCGGATAGCGGCTGGCAAGCGCAAATCCGGCGAGCACTATTTCGGCGTTGACGAACACGACCCGTTCGCCATCTTTTTCGGGAAGCGCAAAAACATAGGCCAGAGTCCGCTCGTAGCGGTCGGTGCGTTCTTCATCGAAGACCAGCAGTACTTTGCGACCTGCAAGGAGGCGTCGATTGAATTCTGTGGCCTCGTCAGCGTATGGCTCGGCAGGATGTGCGCGGCCCTGCTTAGTTTCGGCGCGTTCGGGCGCATTGATGCCGATGAAACGAATTTTGCGACCATCGTCGAGGATAATTGTGTCGCCGTCGACAACCCGGCGAACGCCGAAGACATTTTCCTTGGCGGTGGAATCGGGAATCGCCTCTGCTATCGCGGAACGTGCGGCGGCGCTATCGGCAAACTCCACAGCATCCTCGGGCGAACCGAAAAAGTGACTACGGCTAGGCGACTCGTTGTTGTAAGGAGAGTCGGCACGTTCGGGAAAACTTTGCCCTTCGTCGTCGCAGCCTGCGGCGGCGCATATCAGGACAATTATGAAAAAATATAAAATTGATCGCATGACGTTTTGGTTTTTTGGAGACTCAATCGCGTTATCGTCCGAT
>CAYSUZ010000162.1:0-4631 GCA_964434335.1 uncultured Planctomycetota bacterium
GGTGGCAACAGAATGGCTGGCAGGGGTGCTAAGTCCGACCAAAAAGCAACTCCCTGAAACGTTTGGGGAGTGATAAGGCGGCTGAGATACATTTGGTGCTAAGTCCGACCAAAAAGCAACTCCCTGAAACGGGTGGGTTACGAAAGAAATAAAGGCCTTCAGCAGGGTGGCAACAGAATGGCTGGCAGGGGTGCTAAGTCCGACCAAAAAGCAACTCCCTAAAACGGGTGGGTTACGAAAGAAATAAAGGCCTTCAGCAGGGTGGCAACCCTTAATTCTGTGAGTATCTACAACATGCAAGGGGGTTGCGCTTGGGAACTTTTTTAGCTTCCCAGTCCGGCGATGCTTCTCTCCGACAGGAAGGATATGTTTTATCTCGGAATCGACATAGGCTCGGTGTCTGCCGACGCGGTCGTCATCGACGACGCAAGGCGCGTACTTGCCGCTGTTGTACGCCCGACACGGCCCGACATGGCCGCGACTGCCGAAGACCTGCGCAACGAAGTAGTACAGGCTGCGGAAATAAACGTCTCGGAAATAGCAGGCGTAGTCTCCACGGGCTACGGTCGCGAAACTGTCAGCTTTCGCAAACGCGCAATCACCGAAATCATCTGCCACGCACGCGGCGCGGCTCATCTGTGCCCCAACGCGAGACTGCTCATCGACATGGGCGGCCAGGACACAAAAGCCATCCTTCTCACCGAACAGGGTTGGCCGGACGATTTTGCAATGAACGATAAATGCGCCGCTGGCACAGGCCGATTCCTGGAGGTCATGGCGGCGGCGTTGCATGTCCCGATTAAAGACGCCGGCCGCCGAGCAATGGAATCTAAAAATAAAATCGAACTCGCCAACACCTGCACCGTCTTCGGCGAATCGGAAGTTATCTCGCTCATCTCGCAGGGTGTAAACGTTGCCGACATTCTTGCCGCACTCAATCGCTCGGTCGCCCAACGCATCGCGGGAATGCTCTCGTCGCTGCGCGGCGCGGGCGCAGTGGAGACAATCATCTTAACCGGCGGAGTCGCGCACAATGCAGGCGTGGTCAGCGCATTGCGCGAAATACTCTCGGTCCGGATCGTTGTGCCGGAAAGCCCACAGACCGTCGGCGCACTCGGCGCGGCACTGATCGCATTGCAGGAGGCCGCGCAATGAAGCGTTTTTATCTCAAAACCGAAACCGCCCGAACAGAAATCATCACAGACAAAGGGCTGCTGGCCCGCGCGCCAGAAATCATCGCAAAACAATTCACCGGCAAACGCATCGTCGTCGTAACGGACGCACTGCTGGCAAAAACCCACGCGAAAAAATTCTTCGCCAACCTTAAAAAAATTCGCGATGTCATTTTGCTGCGTGTGCCGCGAGGCGAGGCGGCGAAAAAGATTTCGGTCGTCGAAAAATTATGCGAGCAAATGCTCAAAGGAAAGATCGGGCGCGACGACGCGCTGGTCGCGTTCGGCGGCGGCGCAATCGGCGACACAGCGGGCTTTGCTGCGGCAATCTACATGCGCGGCATACCCTTCGCGCAAATCCCCACGACTCTCAACGCCCAGGCGGACTCCGGCATCGGCGGCAAAACTGGCGTCAATCTGGCCGCAGGCAAAAACATCATCGGCGCATTTCATCAGCCACGTCTCGTGCTAATCGACCCATGCGTTCTTGCGACGCTAAGCACGCGCGATTTCAACGCGGGCATGGCTGAGGTTGTAAAAACAGCCTTCATCGGCAACACGCGTCTCTTCGCAAACCTCGCGCGTAATGCCGAAGCAATAAAATCGCGCGATCCTAAAATCCTTTCCAACATCGTCGCCACTTGCGCGCGTTTCAAGGCCGGAATCGTCAGCAAGGATGAACGCGAAAGCGGCCAGCGCATGATTTTGAATTTTGGCCACACCATCGCCCACGCGATAGAAACCGCCACCGGACACGGGCGCGTCAGGCATGGCGAAGCAGTGGCAATGGGCATGGTCGCCGCGACAAAAATTGCTGTGCATAAAAAAATGTGCGCCGAGATAACACTGCGCAAACTATCGAGCCTGCTGACAAAATTCGACCTGCCCGTGCGCATCCCTAAAGCGCTGCAAGAGCAGCTGCCGCAACTGATGGCGCACGATAAAAAGGCACGAAACGCAAAAATAACGCTCGTGCTGCCACACCGTATCGGCGAAGTTGAGATCGTCGGCGGGCACACGACAAAGGACATTGCAAAACTACTGAAGGACGTCGAATGGGATTGAGCGAAAAAGATATCAAGGCAGCGCTCGTGCTAAACATGACAAGCGGACTTGGCTCGCGCACGTTTCAGAAACTCTACGAGCACTTCGGCTCAGCGGAAGCAATACTCAAGGCCCCCGAGCGGCAGATCGCACAGGTTCCCGACATTCGGCGCGACATCCCCGCGCGAATAAGCGTAGCAAAAAAAGAGGCCGACCTCGAAACCGAAATCGCACTGATCGAGCAGCACGACACGCACGTCATTCCGTTCTGGTCGGACGAATATCCCGAAACACTGCGAAACATCCACACACCACCGATAATGCTATACGTGCGCGGCGAATTGAAACCAACCGACGCGCTCGCCGTGGGCATAGTCGGCGCACGGCGTTGCAGTCTGTATGGTCGCAACCAGTCCGAACGCATCTCTATGGAACTCGCGGCGCGCGGTTTTGCAATCGTAAGCGGGCTGGCACGAGGCATCGATTCGGCGGCACACGAAGGCGCACTCAAGGCCGGTGGCCGCACAATCGCAGTATTGGGAACGGGGCTGGCTTCGATTTATCCGCGCGAAAACATCGGCCTGTCACGACGCATTTGCGAAAACGGCGCGCTCGTCAGCGAGTTGTCGATGACGACGAGTCCCGACGCGAGAAATTTTCCACCGCGCAACCGCATCATAAGCGGTCTGTCGATGGGCGTTGTCGTGGTCGAGGCATCGCGCAGGAGCGGCTCGCTGCTAACCGCGAATTGGGCGCAGGAGCAGGGCCGCGAGGTTTTCGCCATTCCCGGCAAGATCGACAATCCGCTTTCCATGGGGCCACACGACCTGATAAAAAACGGGGCAAAACTTGTCGCCGACACCGCCGATATTATCGACGAGCTGGGCGAAGCGGGCAAGAGGCTGGACACGCCGCAGGCACAGCAGGAGCTATTTGATATGCGGCTGGACGGGCTTAACGAGCGCGAAAAAGCAATCGTGGCAGTGCTCAAATGCGACGAGGCGCAGGGAATGGACGAAATATCCGATGCCGCAAAACTCCCGGTATCAGTGGTGATGAGCACGATTACGATTTTGCAAATCAAGAAAATCGTCCGCGACGAAGGCGGCAAGCGTTTTACGCTAAAATGAAATGGAGGATGTTCTTATGTTAGAAAAATTTGAACACGATGGTTGCTGGTGGCTACCCGACAACCCTGACAAACAATTCCGAGGCAAAATAACATATGATCCCTATGCGGGCACGACCTTAGTTTTGTACAATACGTCTCATTGGGAACACGGAACACAACACAATACCGTATTAGGACAATTGGATGATAATCGCAAGGTAACTTTATCACACGCGATTATTGAAAGTTGCACTTGCACGAAATGCCGCATAAGCCCATTATACATGCTCATTAATGCCCATTTAGAATCACCATGTTTTTGTGAAATAGAAGTTTCTTACTCGTATCTTGAAGTCTGGACCGAGAACAAGAACAAAGACATTGATTTGGGTAAAATAGAAAATTCCTGTCTCGAAATAGCAGAATCCTCAAACAACGTTCGTACTCTCCGCATCACAAATGATGGCGGTCAAAATTTGCGGGATTTGGTCAAAATAGCCGTGCGATTCCAATCTTTCTTGACCTTTGCAACCCAACTTTCCTGTTATGCGAAACAAGTCCGGGCGCGTGTGGCGAACAATCTCGATACTTATATCGATGTTTATCTACAACCAGATTTTTTCCGGGACTCTTATCCCACACCATCAAGACCCAAAATCTTACTGCCTTATGCAATAGTTCAGGACAGTATTCAAACTATCATGCAAAAATGGTTTGCGATGTCCGAGGAAATCGAGACGGTTTTGGAACTCTACTTAAGCAACCTCTACCATGAAAAACAATACCTGCGTTCGGAATTTTTGAATGTCGTTCAAGCAATAGAAGTCTTTCATAGAGAGCGCAGAGATAACACAAGAGAATGTCCGGAAAAACATGAACACAGGATGGAAAGAATTCTAAAAAAATTTCAAGACCCAAAAGAAGACAATCTCGGAAAATGGCTTCAAGAAGAATTGAAATACAGCAACGAGCCGAGTCTCAGAACGCGGCTCAAAGCCCTTTATAAAGAATTTAGTACCACAATGCACTATTACACAGGAGAAAAGGTGCATGAATTTGCTGACAAAGTTCTTAATACGAGAGATGAACTTACCCATCAGGGGCAAGCAAAAACAGATGGCGATACTTTATGGAAATATAGTATGCGCCTACATATTCTTCTAACTTGTTGTTTATTAAAAGAACTTGAAATTGCACCGCATATAATAGCTCACGTCATACGTTTTTTTAGTTATTTAAAATAGCAATGCTTCTATTTACGTGACCAACGCAGCAAGCGCAAGCCAGTAGTAATTTTTGAGCGC